>JAIRTG010000072.1 GCA_031255055.1 Prevotellaceae bacterium | reverse complement strand
GATTAGTCCCCCTCTATATTTTGTCAAGTGCAAAAAAAAGAATAACTCTCGGCGCAGCCATGCAAATACTGTTAATAGCAGATAGTTACAGGGTAGTTATATGAAAGTGATTAGTGATTAAATATAGCGAACTTGCACTAAACACTAAACACTAAACACTAAACACTAAACACTAAACACTAAACACTAAACACTAAACACTAAACACTAAACACTAAACACTAATCGCTAAACACTGTCTTTCGGGGCGTTTCGGGGCAGCGCCCCGCAGAGGGGGTAGCGGAAGACCGCGCAGCGGGCTGAAGCGAGGGGGAGACATCCCCCCCCTAAATCTCTTTATCTTTCTCTTTCAGGAAGGAAGACCGCGCAGCGGGCTGTAGTAAAAATGAAAACAGCAGACATGTTTTCAAAAAACGGCGGAAAACATAGAAGAGATGAAAAAAATCACATGTGTGATGAAAGTCATAAATCGAGTTACAAAGTTCAAAAATTGATTTATAACTTCTGTCTCACGAGAGATGAAAGCAATCTCATGTGAAATAAGATTCCTTTCACGAGAGGAATTGGAGACAATCACTGTGAGGCAGGATTCGGCTCACGTGTGATGAAATCCATTTCACATGAGATAGAAAAAATCACATGTATGTTTTTTTCGGTTATACACCTCCCAAAAAAGAACTCAAACGTATGAACGGATTAAATCACAGATAAATGAACATTTTAGTAGAAGACTCATGCTCAGTTCGGTCAACGCCGTTTTCGACCGTGCAGGCAAGTTTTTATCCTTTATTGCTCAGGTGCGGGTGCATGAGTGGATGAAACAGGAGCGTGCAGTCGGTTTTGCTCAGGTGCAGGCGCATGAGTGGGTGAAACAGGCCTTTGCAGTCGATTTTGCTCAGGTGCAGGCGCACGAGTGGGTGAAACAGGCCTTTGCAGTCGGTTTTGTTCAGGTGCCGGTACAGGCGCGGGAGTGGGTGAAACAGGAGTATGCGGCAGGTTTTGCCTTTTTGTGGAATCGTTGTCGACTTCGTCTTCGTCTGCATCTATATAGATAATGCCGGTGGTTTTATAGAAGTCATATTGGGTCAGTGTTTGATTGGACTCGAAGCCCATGGCATTGATGATGTATTTTTCACGATAAACCACAATTGCGGTATCCGAATAGATGCGTTCATTCTTTTGGTCCCAATACATGATCTCTGATTCAAACCGTTCTCCCTGTAAATTCGTCGCTTTGACATCGCCTTTTAATTCCCACAATTGTTTTTTCTCGAAGTATTTTGCATAGTTGCTTTCGATATTGGCGTCGACGGTCAAATCGGGCGCAAACCGCTCAAAATAAATCCCCGACGGAAATTCCCAATAAGGTTCTTCGGCTTTATCGTAGATATCCCACAAGGCTGCATTGATGCGGTAGCGGGTGATTCCCGAATCGGAAATCAGTGTTGTGATATTTTCCGCATGTAGTTGAGGAGTCATTGAGCGGTCAACCACGGCGTCGATCCGTTCGGCGTCGCTTTTGCCGCAGGCGGCCAAAAACAATATAACAACCATCAGAAGGACGGTTGTTATATTGTAAAGTGAATGATATTTTCTTTGTACGTTTTTCAAAGTCAATTTTCGGAAGGACTATTTTTCACGAACCCTCGTCGTTTCTCCAATCCATCCGCCGACGGTGAAACTGCCGCCGTCGGTCAAATCGGGATGGAAGAAAATGTCTTCTTTCGAGGGGAAATATTGACTGTATGAGGCAATGTATCTGTTCGCACTTGCTACGTTTTCGGGGTCTGAATCCGCATTTTTTGCTTGAATAAACTTGTCAACCGCAGCCCAATAGACCGATTTTGCCAAAACAGGGTCGTCGTAGATTTTCGATGCCGCATACATAAATCCGATCAGGAGATAGGCATCGCCTCTGTTGGGGTTGAACTTGAGGGCATTTCGTGCATAGTCGCGTGCACGTTGATAGTTTTTCAAATCGTTGTAGTACACAAATGCAATTTTATATTGGTGGTCGGCCTTATCAATGTTGTTTTCGGTAAGATCCGTCGCCTGTTGATAGTAGTTGATGGCTTCTTCGTAATTTTTGCGTTTGGTATAGGACATTTGCGCCAGTGCAAGCGCCGAGCCTTCTGTCGGTTCTATTTTATGAGCGGCTTCGGCGGCCATAAAGTAAACATCCTGGTCGGTACATCCTGTCATCCGGTAAAATGCCAGTACGTTGTTCAGGTATTCCAGATTTTCCAGATTTTCGGCTACTTTTTTGGCATACACCTCGTCCAGCGTGGTACATTCGGCGGCGCCGCTTTGTACAAATTCGTAGTCAATTGCCTGTTTCCACTGTGCGCTGAACGCTGCATTTTTGTTTTCCGGATCATTTGCCTGTTTGTCGAGCAGATCGCTTATTTTTAAATAATCGGTAATGAATTTTTCGCCGTGGGTTTCTTTGTCGGCTTTGTACATGGCCGCAGAGAGTTTGAAAAATTCGGTCAATACCGGTATTTCGGATTCTTTTCCCAGCGCGTCTATCGACTTGACAAACCATTCGTAGGCCGTCGGTTTCAGTTTTTCGTCTTGTTGATAGGTCACATAATCCAAGGCTTTTATACCCAGAATCCATGGTGTCGGATAACGCGGATCTTCGCCAAAGTATTGGATACGTTTGTCATACATTTCCATCATCAGTTTGAGTGTTTCGTTAAACTCTTCCGCAGTTTTCAATTGTGTGAATTTCCATTGAAGAATCTCACGTCCGCGTTGATAAATGGCACGATTGGCGTCCGGACATTCGCCGTATGCTGCCAACCATGGTGTGTAGGCGTCTGCATATTGCTTGTTTTTAGCCGATTCGTTAAATAAACTGATATTTACCAAACATTGTTTGTCGCCATCTTCTTCCTGAGCAAATACCGCTGCTCCGCATAAGACAAAAGCAAATAGAATTAATTTATTTTTTTTCATATTGTCAGTAATTTAATGATGTTATAATTTTCGTTTAAAGAACCACGTCTCGTTAAAACAGATATTGAATGTGAGTTTGAAATAATCTTCACTCAATAGTCGATTTGTGCCCAGTTTTCCGTATTCAACGGCTGCATTTATTCCCGAAAAGACCATCGACTTGTTCAGCGGCAGGCCTATTCCAAAAGTTATACCAAAGCCGTTTGCGGGCGTTTTTCCATTGATGTTGTAGTATGAACTGCTGGTGTTGAGGCCTAAGCGGTATTTCATCCTGTCAAGTATTTTACGACCTTTACCGTCGGGCTGGTATTCTGCTCCTACGGCCACTTTCCAGCGGTCGTTGTATGGTTCCGAATTGTTTCCGAAGTTGATTTTACTCCATCGTTGCAGCGAAAAGTCGGCCCCTAATGATAATTTTTCATCATAGATGTAGAACAAACCCGCTCCAAATGTTTCCGGAAGGTCGTATTTATAGTCGTCGAATGTTTCCTCGTCCGAGAGCGCTCCTGATTTGACGGTGGAGAATTTGCCGTCCAGACTGCTTTTGTTTTCATAGATCACGCCCAGTGTCAGTTGGTGCTTTGTGCCGAAAGTATTGTGAAGTTGCAGGCCGTAGCGCAGGCGAAAGTCGCTCACATTCAATACGTCTTTTGCCGATCCGGAAGCGGCGTCTGCCGACGAGAATGTAAGATAGCGGTCGTGATTGATGCCTCCAAAGAGGTAATAGGCATTTACTCCCAGCGAGACGTAATTGAAAAAGTTGTAGGAAAGGCCGACGTATACCTGATTCAGTCCTCCTGTACCCAGAAATGTTTTTGTTGCGGTTATTGTGTCATTCACCGAAGGGTCTGTTCCGGAAGGGAGGTAATTTTGTTCCGACGAGCTGAAGTTATAACCGACAAATGAGTAGGGTAGGAGGCCTGTGCTGAATCCCATGCCTTTGAACAGGCGAAATTGCATGGTGATGTATTCGATATTTGCGTTGAATGTGGTTTTCGACAGATTGCCGTCTGCAAACCGCGACAGAAGCGCCGACGTGCCCAAGTCGAACATAAATGTCAGGCTATCGACGGCGCTGTATGAAGCGGGATTTGCTGCGCTGATGCTTCGGTTCGACCTTGTGCCTAAGCTGATGCCGCCCATAGCACGTTGCTCACCTGAGGCGATGTCGGCGATGCTGCCATATCCGAAGCGTGTATAAGGTGAATTGGTGTTGTTTTGGCCCGACAGGGCGAGAGTGGATATAAATGAAGCGAAAGCAAATGAGAAAATTACCTTTGTTTTATGCATTTGTATATAAAAAAACGGCCGAAACCGATTATAATTAAATTTTTCGTCTGCAAAGATGCGATTTTTTGATTTCCTATCAAAGCAAATTGAGTTACAGGCTGTTAAAAAAATAAAAGATGGAATTGTCGGAGGTTGTGTGGAACGGGTCTCCGATTTTTGCAATGGCGGGTGCTTAAAAGCAAAAAGTCCGTTTGTTTAGAAACGGACTTTAATCAAAAGTGCTTTCGCCGAATTATTCCGCAACCGGGTCTAATTCTTGTACTTGAAGTGTATCAACAGCAGTCGTATCAACAACGACTTCTTCTTCGATGATAGTTTCTTCAATTACCGGAACTTCTTGTTCTTTGGCTTCTTCTTTAGCTTTAGATCCACCACAAGCAGCAAATGCCATCGCCACTACAAACATTAAAAATAATTTCTTCATTTTCTTTTAAACTTTTTAATTGTATAATCTATAGTACCTATAATCAAAATCCCTGCAAAGTTAAATAAATCATATTTCTTAACAATAAAAAAATCACACTTTTTTTATTCGCCTATTAAAATAATTTTTTCAGTGCCTGTTTTTTGCAATCCGAATGTCGAATAAACAGGCCTGATAAGGGGTGGATTTAGGGATTTATTTTCGTAGGTCTGGCCGGTCGGGTAGAGTAATAAACGCTTGTTGTCAAACGGATTATACTTTTAAAATCGTCGTCGCCGGCAGGACTTTATTTTTGTGAAATATTTCCGAAACATGACATTGATTTTTTTTACAACCGACTATCATAAAAAGACGGATAATAAAAAATATCTTTATATTTGCAGGGCAAAAAAAGGCAGGCCGGTTTGTCGCCGTTCTTTTTCGGGAGAGCGGAGGAAAGTCCGGGCAACACAGAGCACCATATTTCCTAACAGGAAGCTGTTTGAAAAAGCAGAGCAACGTAACAGAAAACAACCGTCCGCGATGGCGGATAAGGGTGAAAAGGCGAGGTAAGAGCTCACCGGATCAAATGGTGACATTTGATGCCGTACGACTTATGGGTTGCAAGATCATGTAGACCGGCGCATACAGGATGGCTCGTCCGATGCCGGAGGGTAGATCGCTTGAGCCAAATAGCAATATTTGGCCCAGATAAATGACAAACACTTTATTAATTCATCTTATATTAATTGAAGCACAGAACCCGGCTTACAGGCCTGCTGTTTTTTTACAAGTAACTCAAAATGCGGAAGATAATTGATTTTTTTGTAAGGATATACCATTTTGTCCGCCACGATATTTGGCGGATAACCGGTAGCGAGCTTTCGCACTCAAAAAGAATTTTTTATCAAATAATCAAAACAATCATTCTGGGCATAAGGGGATTTATCAATTCAAGACTGACAACACGGTCTTCTGCGCTGACCTACTCCATTCTCTTTGCCGTTGTCCCCATCATAGCACTATTCATTTCGATCGCCAGAGGCTTTAACGCCGATTTTGAACAAATCATCGAAAATGCGCTGCAAGACACCTACGTAGGCCAAACAGGTACGCTCCCGGTGGTGATGGAGTTCGTTTCGCGCTACCTGCTTGAGGTGAAAGGAGGACTTTTTATCGGCGTCGGCATTGCATTTCTACTCTGGTCTGTCATGAGTTTTTTCATGGAAGTGGAAAATGCGTTCAACGACATTTGGCAGGTAAAAAAATCGCGTTCGATTGTCAGGCAGTTCACGACCTATTTTGCACTCATTTTGCTGCTGCCGGTATTGCTTATCATCTCCAGCGGACTATCCATTTTTATCAATTCGACCATATCCCACTCTTTTTTACACGACATCATCAGTCCGTTTTCAAGGATACTTGTAGTGATTTCGCCCTACCTGATTGTTTCGCTGATTTTTACCTTAATGTTTGTGTTGATACCGAACGCCAAAGTGAAATTCACAAATGCACTCATTGCGGGCATACTGGCAGGCGTCGCGTTTCAGGCATTTCAAAATCTATACATTTGGGGACAAGTCTATTTGTCGAAATACAATGCCGTATACGGCGGTTTTGCAGCCATTCCGCTTTTGCTGCTGTGGATACGGATTTCCTGTCTGATTATTCTTTTCGGAGCCGAATTGACCTATGCTTCGCAAAATATTTACAATTTCGACTACGAAACCGACAGCGGAAATATGAGCGCCCGCTATCGGCATTTCCTGTATCTTTTTATCACACATATCGTGATAAAGCAGTTTGAATACGGCGACACGCCTGTATCCGCCGAAGACATTTCAAAAAAACACCATCTTCCTGTGCGAATCATCAATCAGATGTGCGGCAAGCTGGTCGATTCAAACATATTGGTCGAAGTGGTCGGCAACAGGCAAAAAAATAAAGCATACCATCCCGCAATTGACATTCATAAACTGACGGTCAACTTTTTGTTTGAAAAAATCGAATCAAACGGCTCCGAACTATTTCCCGCAAACAGAGGCGACGTGATAGATGATTTCTGGAAAAAATCACAGAAAATAAGAGAAAGTTATTTCAAGCATACGGCCGATGTGCTGATCAAAGATTTATAGAAACGGCCGGATCGGCGGTCTGTTCTTCTTTTCGGCTTCCGACTTCGACTTCGCTAACGCAGCCGGTTCTACGAGTACGAAGCAACCCGTAAACCCAGAAATGTGAGCAGACCGTTCAGCATCAGCAGTTCATATCCGAAAGAATAGCCCCAACCGTTAGCAATTGTATAATCGAGCAGGGCGCAAACGGCGGGAGAAGCTATCGCAATAAAAGGAACGGCCTTGTCGTACACCTTTTTCTTGGTAAACAATCCGTAGGCATACATTCCAAGCAAGGGGCCGTAGGTATATGACGCAATGGTATAAATCGCATCAATGACGCTCTTGTTGTTAAGCGCCTTAAACAGCACAATGATCAGCGCAAACACTGCCGAAATACCAATATGAATAATCATTCTGGTACGTTTTGCCGTATCCCTGTTCCGGTTTTGCACATCCAGTATATCGACAGAAAAAGAAGTCGTAAGAGCCGTAAGGGCAGAATCGGCGCTCGAAAAAGCCGCCGCAATAATGCCAATCACAAACAATATCGTTACGCTTCTACCCAGATAATTTACAGCAAACATCGGGAGTATATCATCGGGCAGAGCGGGCAGTTCGATATTGTTTTGCGCCGAAAGCATCAAAAGCATCGCTCCCAGTATCAGGAACAGAAAATTTACAGGCACAAACGAAATCCCGTACCAGTACATATTTTTTTTCGCCTCTTTGATATTCCGACAGCTAAGATTTTTCTGCATCATATCCTGATCCAAGCCGGTCATAACGATCACAATAAAGATTCCGCTAAAAAACTGTTTGAAGAAATGTTGCCTGCTATTCCAGTCGTCAAAAACAAAAATCCGCGTTTTTTCACTCATTGCAAGTACATGCGCAATTTCCCCCACATCCGTATGAATGTGCTTAACCGTTTGAAAAATAATCAGCACGAGGGACGAAATCATCACGATTGTCTGTAATGTATCCGTCCACACAATTGTTTTGATGCCGCTTTTATAAGTGTAGAGCCATATCAGCAAAATAATAACAATAGCCGTCAGCCCAAAAGGGACGTCCCATGCGTCGAAAACAAACCGCTGCAGGATGAGCGTCACGACATACAATCGTGCGGCAGCGCCAGTCGCTTTGGAGAGCAGAAAAAAAGAGGCGCCTGTTTTATAGGAATAATTTCCGAAACGATCTTTCAGATAAGTATATATTGAGGTCAGATTCAGGCTGTAATAGAGCGGCAGTAAGACGTTGGCCACAATCAGGTATCCGAAAAAGAAGCCGAACACTGTCTGCATATAGCTGAAATCGATTCCGCCGACCATGCCGGGTACGGACACAAAACTGACGCCGGAAACGGACGAACCCACCATGCCTATGGCAACAATCCACCAAGGCGATTTTTTATTCCCCAGAAAAAACGCATTATTATCGCTTCCTTTTTTCCCGATAGCGAATGAGATGGATAGTAGTATGATGAAATATATTGCGACAATCGGCAATATTGTTGCTCCCGACATTGGCATTTATTTTTATGTATTTTACGACAAATGTCTGCAAAGGTATAAAAATCGGTTAAGGATTAAATAACGCTATCGGCCCTTGTCGTCTTCCTTCCGGAAAGAGAATGAGGGATTAGGGGGGGAAGTTTTCCCCTCGTTCCGGCTCGCGGTACGGTCTTCCTTCCGGAAAGAGAAAGAGAATGAGAAAGAGAATGAGGGGGGGAAGTCTCCCCCTCGCTTCAGCCCGCCGTTGGCGGTCTTCCGCTACCCCCTCTGGGGGGCGCTGCCCCGCAACGCCCCGTAAGACAGTGATTAGTGTTTAGTGTTTAGCGATTAATGATTAGCGATTAATGATTAAACATGGCGAACTTGCAAATCACTCTTCATTCTTCACTA
>JAIRTG010000242.1 GCA_031255055.1 Prevotellaceae bacterium | reverse complement strand
CGAGAATTGTTGCGCTATGGCGGATTGTTTTCAGGAGAGGCAGGCGTAAAAGGCTTGACTCTTTTTACAGTATCAACTGCCAAAACTCGACGTCGATCAACCGACCGAATTTCATACCGGATTCCCTAAGGTTGCCAATGAATTTGAAGTCGAATTTCCGGTGCAGTTCGCGACTCTTTTCGTTCGGAAGCGAGATGACGCCAACCAAAGAATGGATGTTCATCTCTCCGGCTCTTTCGATTAGTCCGGTGTAGAGAATGGTACCAATGCCTTTCCCTGTTTCGTTTTTATCGAGATAAATGCTTGTTTCCAGTGTAATGTCATAAGCCGCCCTCGAACGGAAATTGTTCAGACAGGCAAAACCCAGAATACGCTCGTTTTCTTCATAAACGATGTAGGGAAATCCTTTTCCCCGAATCTCGGTCATCCGCTTTTCTGTCTCCGCAACGGTTAATTTCTTTTCCTCGAAAGTAATGATGGTGTGTGCCACGTAGTAATTGTAAATATCGGCGATTTGTCCGGCGTCATTTACGGTAATATTCCTGATCATGATTGTTGATGTAAAGGTGAAAAACGGCTCAAAAATGACCTTTGGGGTCAATCCCAATTTCGCTCAGCTCGAGCCAGCGCATGGTCTTCTCTTCGATTAAATCGGCAATTTCAGCAAAACGCCGTGAAGCTGTCATAATTTCGTTGTGGCTCAGTGCACCCGACGAGAGTTGTTGCGTTATGGCGGACTGTTCTTCTTCGAGCGCTGGTATTTCCCGTTCCAAATCTTCAAACTCTTTTTTCTCGCCGAATGTCAGCTTACGGACTTTTTCTTTTTCGGGCTTGGAGGGCTTCTGTTCTTTTTTCTCCCGATTATCCCGCCGATTTTCGCGTTCTATTTCCTCTTTCAGTTCTTTCCATTCGCGGTAGTCCGAGTAATTGCCGGGGAAATCTTTTATATCGGCATTGCCGTTGAACACCAACAGGTGGTCTACTATCTTGTCCATAAAATAACGGTCGTGGCTGACAACGATGACGCAGCCTTTGAACGATTGCAGATAGTCCTCCAGGATGTTGAGCGTGACAATGTCCAAATCGTTTGTGGGTTCGTCCAGCACCAGGAAATTCGGATTCTTCATCAGCACGGTGCAGAGATAGAGCCGCCGCTTTTCGCCGCCGCTCAGCTTGTGCACATGGTTGTGCTGCGTTTCGGGGGTGAACAGGAAATGCTGCAAAAACTGCGATACGGAAATCCGGCGCCCATTGCCCAAATCGACTTCTTCGGCTATTTCGCGCACCACATCGAGTACTTTCATATTTTCGTCGAAATGCAGGCCGTCCTGACTGTAATAACCAAAAACAATGGTTTCACCGATGTCGAACGATCCGCTGTCGGGTTTCACTTCGCCGAGAAGCATCTTGATAAACGTTGTTTTTCCCGTGCCGTTTTTGCCAACGACGCCCATTTTCTCGTAGCGGGCAAAGTTGTAGTAGAAATTATCCAGTATTTTCAGTTCGCCGTACGCTTTCGATACATATTTCGCTTCAAAGATTTTTGAACCCAGATAGCTTGCTTTCACATCCAACCGGACGGTATCGGCTTGATGGCGCTGTTTTGCCCGCTGTTCAATCTCGTAGAACCGGTCGATGCGCGATTTTGCTTTTGTGGCGCGTGCTTGCGGCTGACGGCGCATCCAGTCCAGTTCCTTTCGGTAGAGGTTATTGGCGCGTTCGGTTTCTGCGCTGAAATTATCGATTCGTTCCTGCCTTTTTTCAAGATAATAGCTGTAGTTGCCCGCATAATGAAAAAGTCGCCGACTGTCCAGCTCAAAAATATCGGTACAGACCCTGTCCAGGAAATAGCGGTCGTGTGTGACCATCAGCAGCGACATGGTGGTTTGTTTCAGATAATCTTCGAGCCATTCGATCATTTCCAAATCAAGGTGATTGGTCGGCTCGTCGAGTATCAGCAGTTCGGGTTCGCAGATCAGCACATTTCCCAACGCCACACGCTTTAGTTGTCCGCCCGAAAGTTCCCCTATTTTTTGCTCAAAGTCAAAAATCTTGAGCTTACCGAGTATCTGCTTTATACGCGCTTCATAATCCCAGGCTTTGTGTAAATCCATCCGGGCAAGTATTTCGCTCAGATCCGCACCGTCCGGATTTATCAGGCTTTTCTCGTAATCGGCAATCGTACGTACCACCTCATTATCCGACCGGAGGCAGGCATCCAGTACCGACAGGTTTTCGGGAAAACCGGGCGATTGTTCCAGATAGGCCATCCGTAAATCGCGTCGTGCGGTTATTCGTCCTTCATCGGCGCTTTCGCGTCCCGCGATGATGTTCAACAGTGTGGTTTTCCCTGCGCCGTTTTTGGCGATAAGCGCTGTTTTCTGCTTTTCGGCAATGCCGAACGAAATGTGTTCGAACAACAGCTTATCGCCGAACGATTTTGACAGATTTTCTATTTGCAGGTAACTGATCATTTATTGGGGATATTTCCGGCGGCTTTGCCGTCCAAATAAAACGTGGCTACTCCCGAACTGTCGCTCACGTATGAAGCGGGATATTTTTTACTCGCCTGTCCCTGTGCGATTATTTCCGACAGGATGTTGGCTTTCTCGGCGCCGGTTACGAAAAACGCTATTTCTTTTGCGTTACAAATGGTTTTACCTGTCAGTGTGATGCGTAGCTGTCCTGTTTCGGGATGCGGGACGAGCGCCGTTGTTTTGTCGGACTCGAACAAAGACAAATCGGACGGGAAAATGGATGCCGTATGGCCGTCGTTGCCGATGCCGAGCAGCATCAAATCAAAAACGGGGAAACCGTTTTCCTGCGGCAGTTCGTTTTTCAACACGTCGGCATAACGGATGACTTCCGTATCCGGGTTATTTTCGCCCTGTATGCGAAACAAATTGTCGGAGGGCAAATCGACATGTTCGAGTAGACTTGTGTATGTCATTCCGAAATTGCTATCCTTGTGGGTCGGGGGCACACAGCGCTCGTCGACCCAGAAAAGGCGGAGAAATTTCCAGGGGATTTTATCGGTGTATTTTTCGGCCAGAAGTTCGAAGAGCATTTTCGGCGTATTGCCGCCCGAAACGGCCATATTGAGCGGGACGGACTGTTTGACATTGGCCTTTAGTCGATCCGCGATCAATGCCGCCAATGCCGCCGCCGTCTCTTTTTCGGCTCCAAATGTGTGGATATGATACTCTTTCATAAATTAATAAACGGTGTCGATGGTTTTCTCCGCAAAGATACGTGTTTTTCATCTATCGAAGACGACATCCTAAACAATGTCTAAAAACAGAGAAGTCAGTCGATGAAAATTGCGGAAACGACGGCGTCAAAAATCCACACTATGCTGTTTAACAGATTTATTTCGGATTAAATTATTTGCGTCTTTCTGTAAACTGCGCTACCTTTGAATCGTTTTATTTCCTTTCCGGAACATATTGTCCAATGACATGGATAATAGTTGATAACTCCGCCGCCGTCTCAGGAACAAAGACAAAGACAATCGTAATTATAGATTAAAGACCGAACAGAAATCTCTATATATTAACAAAATATCAACTATAAATTCAAGAAAGAAAAAAAATCAACGCAAAATGAAAAAAACAAATTTACTAAAAACCATACTGCTCGTCGCAACTA
>JAIRTG010000022.1 GCA_031255055.1 Prevotellaceae bacterium | reverse complement strand
GGTTTTAGAACAGGGGATAACAAGTATTGGAAATTGTGCTTTTTTCGAGTGCAGCAGCCTGACCGCCGTCACCCTTCCCAAGAACTTGACAAGTATTGGACACTTTGCTTTTCAAAATTTCGGCAGTCTGTAAAGAAGTAACCTTTCCCGACGGCGAGATAAGGATTGGAGATTTTGCTTTTAACGGTTGCAGCAGCCTGACGGACATTACGGTGCCGGATGGAAATACTTTCTACGCTTCCTCCGTGGACGGCGTTTTATTCAATAAGGATAAAACGGTGCTGCTTCAATATCTGACAGGGAAAAACGGTGCTTATGAGATCCCTGACGGCGTGATAACTATTGGACAGAACGCTTTTCGCAGCTGCGGCAACCTGACCGCCGTCACCCTTCCCGAAGGCGTGACAACTATTGGATTTAATGCTTTTGACGGTTGCAGCGGCCTGACTTCCGTCACCCTTCCCAACAGCGTGTGAGATATTAGAATAGGTGCTTTTCAAAATTGCACCGGCCTGACCTCCGTCACCATTCCCAACAGTGTGATAAATATTGGAGGTTCTGCTTTTTCCGGTTGCAGCAGCCTGAAAGACGTCACCGTTGAATGGGCGACGCCGCTATCCGTACCGGATGATGCGTTTACAAACGAACCCTTAGCGCAGGCCACGCTCCACGTCCCTTTCGGCATAGAGAACCTTTACAAAACCGCCGAAGGCTGGCAAAACTTCGGAACGATTCTCGAAGCAGAACCAATCACCGACGGCCCTACCGGCAACTGTTCAGGAACGCTTACCGGCGACGACGGTAATTATACCCTCACCATTAGCGGCAACGGTACGATGGGGAATTACACTTTCGATAACGCTGTGCCCTGGTCTTCCTACCGGAACAGCATCAAAACCCTGACTGTAATATAATTATAATAAGCAAATTATACAAACGGAAGAATAAGATATGCAAACGGAAGAGTAAGATATGCAAACGGAAGAGTAAGCTCGGTATCTTCCTGCAAAAGAGGCTGCACCCTACTGAACAGCCTCTTTTTTCAGGGTTGTTGACGTGGTTGTATTAGAATAAATCATCGACCGATCGGTTGATTTCAACCGAATGAATGACAGTCGCCATTGTCATTCCCGCAGCCGATTGTTTCTGCGTATGTGGAAATTTAACGCCCGATACGCCTTTGTAGTCTTCGTATTCGACGCTTTGTTGCATCATGCCTTGCGGAGTTTCGACGGCGCTTACTGTTTTTAGCTTCAACCCGCTTTCAACGTCGTAGTATTCGACAGTGGCGGTTTTCCCTTTTTGTACTTCAAGCGCGTAAGCATCTTTCCCGTTCATCTGCTCAATTCCTTTTACGGTGAGTTGGTATCCGTTTTGAATGTAATTCAGTTCAGGGCATACGCTTGCGTCGGCCTTCATCGCTTCAAATTCGTCGCCTTCGGTAAACTCCTGGTTTCCATGCATACCCGACATTGAAAGCTTCGTTCCGTCGAAAACAATCTTTTGAATCGTCCTGCCGTTCATGCCTATTTCCATCAGTGTCCGATTCGGCTTTTTGAAGGCTTGAAGAACGGATACTTTTTGTCCCATCATTTCCATTTCGCCTGTCATCTTGTACGATGTGATGTTTTCGATTGCTGCTTTGCCGCCGATCGCGTTCACATAGTTTTCGATGATTTGCGCCGCACCGATGTCTGCACTTTTGGCTACGGGCGCTTCCGTTTTGTTGCCGTTGATGTCGTAGAACTGAACGGTTTTGTTGCTCACAAAGTCTTTGAGTGCTTCGGCATGTGACTTGTCGCCGACTACGATAAGCCACGCATTTTCGGGCGTCAGGTATTTTTTTGCGGCGGCCTGCACATCGGCGGAAGTGACGGCTTCGAGGCGTTTCAGATAGTTTTTGTAGTAGTCTTTCGGCAGATTGTATTTGTCGATGTTTACGGCGAAGTTGGCTATCACTCTCGGCGCTGCAATCGAACGTCCGAAATTGCCTTCGATTGCAGCTTTGGCGTCTTTCAGTTCGATATCACTTATCAAATCCTGTCTCATGCCGTTCATTTCTTTGAAAATCTCGGCGATTGCGTCTTTTGTAGCGTCGCCTTTGACCGATGCTGCACCGCGTCCGGAAGACAGTTCAAACAGTCCTGTTTCGTCCCCGCTGTCGATACGGCTGTAGATGCCATACGTGTAGCTATGCGTTTCGCGCAGGTTCTGGAACAGTCGGCTCGACATGCCTCCTCCGAAAACATGTTCCAGAATGCTGATGGCCGATTCGTCCAGATCGCCGGGTTTGTAGTCTATCGGATAGGTGATGTTGATGGTGGATTGCGGCGCTCCGTCCTTGTTTACTATCGCAACTTGGGCCGATGATGGCGGTACGGGAACGGTGTATTGTGTCCTTTTGACGTCTTTCTTTTTCCATTTGCCGAAATACTTCTCGGCGGCTTTTTTCGCTTCTTTCAGTGTGATGTCGCCCACGATAACAAGACGGGCCACATTCGGGGCGAAATAGGTGTTGTGAAATTGCTGAAGGTCTTGCACTGTTACGCTTTCGATGGATTCTACAGTTTCGACTTCTCCGTTGGGGAAGTCTTTTCCGTATACAAGAATGGCCGACAAGCGACTGTTGATTTGACTCGGATCGTCTGTAATCATCGATAGACCGCTTTTAATCTGTTCTTTGTTCAAGTCGAGTTCGCTCTGTTCAAAAAGCGGATTGAAAATGATATCGGACATTAAACTCAATAATTTGTCCTGGTATTTTTTCAACCCTGTTGCGTAACCGCCTGCGGCGTTGGCTTCGATGCGTGCCCCGATTAAGTCGATTTCTTTGGCGAGCTGTTCTTTGTTGAGATTGGTGGTCGCGTTGCCGATTACGCCGCCGAATAGGGATTGCATCCCTGCTTTGTCTCTTTCTAGTTCCGGTTTAATGTCCAGTCTTAAGGAATAGTAAACCACTGGGGCACGATTGTCTTCTACAACAAATACTTTCAATCCGTTTTTCAACGTGAATGTTTGGGCGTCTTTGATGTCGAGTTTTTTGGCTGGAGCCGGTTTCGGACGAATGCTTCTATCCAATTGCTGGGCATTGATTGCAATTGTGCAAATCAACGCGATTATGATGATGCTAAATATTTTTTTCATGTTGTTGTATCTTTATATATCAAATATATTATTGTTGGATTGACTCAGGCAGGTAATAGAGAACGACCCGGTTGTTTTTTGTCAGGTATTTTTTGGCAGCGTCCTGCAAATCCTGACGGGTCAACTCGCTGTAGTTTTCGAGCTGTTTATTGATGCGGGAAGCGTCTTTGAAATAGATGTAGCTGTTTGATAACTGTTCGGCCTTGTAGGAAATGGAAGTCAAGCTGTTTGCTACTTCAAATTCTTTTACCGCCAGCGCCATTTGAAACTCTTCTTCCGTAACAAGATTGCTGATGACTTTCTCGATTTCTTCATCCATAGATTTTTGTACATCTTCGAGATTGCCGCCCGCATTGGCAAAGGCGATGACGAAGGTCAGATAGGGGTCTTCCTGTAAAAGAGGTAATACGGCCATATCTAACGTTAAGCCTTTGTCGACGATATTTGTTTTGAAACGTGAGCTTTTCCCGCCATAGAGGATGCTGCTCAGTATTTCGAGTGCGTAGGCGTCTTTTGAACCCATAGCGGGGGAGTGATAGCCCATGAATATGGCTGGGATTTGAATGTTGTCGTATATGGTTTCGTGTTTTTCCGTTTCGTTTGCCGGTTCTACGATTGTCGGGCGGTACATTTGTCGAGTTCCGCGTGGGATATCTCCGAAGTACTTGCCGACCCATTCTTTTGCTTGTGCTGCTTCAAAGTCGCCGGTGATGACCAATACTGCATTGTCGGGAACGTAATATGTTTTGTAAAAATTGGTAATATCATCAAATGTAGCGTTTCTGATATGTTCAGGGTCACCGATGGTTGTCCATTGATAGGGATGAACGGTAAATGCGAGTTGATTCATTTTTTCCATCCATGTGCCGTAGGGTCGATTGTCGTACGATTGTTTGCGTTCTTCGATTACAACGCCTTTCTGGGTGTTGACGCCGATGGTGTCGATTTTGGCATGAAGCATCCGTTCTGCTTCCATCCATAGCGCCAATTCCAGCTGGTTCGACGGCATCATCTGGAAATAATAAGTACGGTCTTGGGAGGTGTTGGCATTCAGTGTTCCTCCGTTCGACTGAATTGTTTTCATATATTCTCCGCGTCCGATGTATTCGCTTCCTTCAAACATCAGGTGTTCAAAAAAGTGTGCGAATCCTGTTTTTGTCGGATCTTCATTTTTTGCTCCTACGTGGTACATGATTGATACCATGACGTTAGGTGACGAGTGGTCTTGATGTAAAATCACATGCAGACCGTTGTCGAGGTCGTACTCTGTGTATTCTACTTTTTGCTGTCCGAATGTTGCAATGCTGAAAAAAAGGGCGAATGACAGTGAAAAATGTTTTTTCATATACATAATTATTTGGTTTTTATACTCACAAGGAAAAGGATTGCGAATTACACAATCTAAAATTCAGAGTCATCAAAGTTTGTAACTCTTGCTTATAGTCAGCGATATGATCGAAGAATATCAAGATCGCCTTTCTGAACTCTTCTTTATTTCGGTAAAAATGAGTGTTGATTACTTTTTTTCTTAGAAACCTCCAAAGCCTTTCTATCAAGTTTATGTTGGGGGAATAAGGCGGCAGGAATAGC
>JAIRTG010000097.1 GCA_031255055.1 Prevotellaceae bacterium | reverse complement strand
CCCAGCTACCGCACGATTCCATCGTGTGGTATTATGTACTACATAATGACTTGAAACAAGCTTTCAATTTTTTATATTACCACACGATAGGAATCGTGCGGTAGCGAGGGGGACTAATCACTAAACACTAATCACTAAACACGACTCACTAATCACTACACACTGTCTTACGGGGCGTTGCGGGGCAGCGCCCCGCAGAGGGGGTAGCGGAAGACGCCGTAGGCGGCTGAAGCGAGGGGGAGACTTCCCCCCCCTAAATTTTCTCTTTATCTTCTTTCAAGGAAGATCGCCGTTAGTGATTCGTGATTCGTGCAAGTTCGCGATGTTTAAACACTAAACACTAATCGCTAATCACTTGTAGCACCTGTATATCATCGTTCCATTCGGCTCCGGAAGCATTTCGTCCTTTGGCTGAGATGCTGTTTTCGCCCGGATTCAGCGCGACAGACTCCCAACGGAAAATGCCGCATAAGACATCTTGTCGGCCGATTGTGCCTTGCGATACGCCGTTTATAAAAAGCTCAACCCGATCACAGTTGGAATAGACGGTGACCGAGGTTGTAGCCTCTTTACGCTCGGTGTGGCGGCGACCGGCGATGTATACAACCGGTTCGACGTTCCAGTTTGCTTTGTACAGGAAATAGCTGTCTTTTTTCACCTTCCGGTCGTAGGTAACAAGCCCCTTGTCGTTCATACCCGCCCGATCGCCTTCGTGACGGTTGTCGGCGGCAAAGTCGAACATGTTCCACAGGAAAGTACCCCACAGATAGGGGCTTTGAGAGATGGCAATCAAATCCTGCTCGTGCACGAAACTCTGATACTCTTCGGGATGCCATTCGCCGTTGTGCTTGGGTCGTTTGGGTGTCGTTTCGTGATGGTTGATACTGCCGCCTGCGCCGTATTCCGAAATGCCGAGCGGACGGTCTACGGTATTGAATCGCGGAAGCGATTGCCACATGGTGTTGTCGCTATACCAGCCCGGATAATGGTTGCGGGCGATGAGGTCGGACGCCCACCCTTCGCCGGTATCGTGATTGATGGCTTGTGTGGTCAATCGCGTCGGGTCTTCCTTGTGCGCCAGTTCGTTGAGGGCGGCGATGAGCGGACGCGCTACACTGTCGTATTTTTCGGCTACTTCGTTTTCCAGTCCCCAAAACACGATGGACGGGCGGTTGTATTGTTGCCGTATCAGTTCGCTCAACTGCTGTTTGGTGACGTCGGCAAATGTCGCCGCCTTTCCCACATTGTTCACAAACGGAATCTCGGCCCAGACCACCAGGCCATATCGGTCGCACAGGTCATAAAAGTAGGGGTCGTGAGGGTAGTGTGCCAGACGAACGGCGTTTGCACCCATTTCGTAGATAAGCGCAAAATCTTCGTTCTGTTCTTTTTCGGTAAGGGCGTTACCCCTATCCTTGCGATCCTGATGGCGATTGACGCCACGTAGCGGATAGGACGTTCCGTTCAGGAAAAACCCGCCGTCTTTTGTCACGGAAAAATAACGAAACCCGACATGATCGGATATTTCATCCAACGTCATCCCGTTGTCCGACACCGTGAAGTCGACCCGATAACGATAGGGGTCGGCCTTTCCGTTCCATAATCGCGGGGAATCGACCGTTGTCTGTTTTTTAAATGTATAGGCGCTATTTGCCGGAATTGTTACTTTTTCGGTCAGGGTTGCTATCGGCTTTCCGCCGGATGTCACATCGGCCGCGCCGAAAACGGGTTGACCGGTTGAGCGAACGGCGTCGAAAGCGGTCGGACTGCTCACAACGGCCTGTAAGCCGACTGTTGCCGGACGGTCGGAAGTGTTCACAATGGTAGCTCTGATTTCGAGTCCGGCGCTTTTTTCGGAGACGTCGGTCGTGGTCAGGTAAAGTCCGTTTGCTCCGCTGTCGAGCAAATCGACGTGCACCGGATCGACCACAATCAGATGTACTGCGCGATACAGGCCGCCGAAGAAGGTGAAGTCGGCCGAAAGCGGCGCGATTTCTTCCGAATAACGGTTGTCGACCTGTACTTCAACTGTATTGTCGCCGCGTTGCAGCAAGTCGGTGATGTCGAAACGAAACGCGGTATATCCGCCTTTGTGCGTGCCGGCCGACTTGCCGTTTACCAAACAGGTTGCCTGCATGTTGGCGCCAAGAAACTCGATGTAGATACGTTTTCCTTCAAACCGGTCGTCCCACGCCAACGTTTTGCGATAGACGCCGACGGCACGCAGATAGTCGTTACCATCCTGTCCGTCGAGGGCATTCCAGGTATGAGGTAAGTTAACAGTCTGCCGGTCGTCGTCGGCGATCTGAAATAGCCAGTTGCCGTTCAAGTTAATTTTTGTGCGTTCCCGGGCGAAAGCCGCAATCGATAGACAGAGTACGAGGAGGATTGTAGCGAGATTTTTTTTCATAAGAGTTTATGCTTTTAAAGTTATTATATGGAACAAAAGTAACTAAAATATGGCTACTTTCCTGTTTACGGACATCGAATCGCTCTGTAACGAAACAAGATACACGCCCCGTTGCCCGATTTGCAGCGCGGTCATCCTTAAAGAAAGAGATAGCAGTCGACGTCCGGTTACAAGACAGTAAGCGAGTTGTTTTTTACATACCAATCGTGCAATAATATCCAAATGATTTTATACATTTGCCGCCGAATAAAACAAAACGCAACATCCGGACGATTCGGATGTGACTTTCCGGTATGAATTAATGATTTACACACGTTGAAAACGATCACAAAAGAAATATGAAGAATAAATATATCGACCTGATAGAGCAGACATTTGAATTTCCGAACGGTGAATTCAGGGTGGAAGAAGATGCACTGTACTGGAACGAAATACCGTTGATGGATATCATCAAGCAATACGGCACGCCGCTGCGGATTGCATACCTCCCGAAAATATCGGACAATATACAGAAAGCACGAAGAATGTTTAACGTCGCAATGGCGAAAGTCGACTATAACGGCGACTATCATTATTGTTACTGTACAAAAAGCTCTCACTTTTCGTTCGTACTCGAAGAAGTCCTCAAACATCACGTTCACATAGAAACTTCTTCGGCCTTCGATATGAACATTATCGAAAGCCTGCTCGAACAGGAATTGATGGATAAAAATATCTTCATCGTATGTAACGGATTCAAACGACCTCAATATATCGAGAATATCCAAAACCTGATGCGGAACGGATTCAAAAACGTTGTTCCCATACTGGATAATAAATACGAATTAGACGCACTGCTTTCTAACTTTGACATCAATTTTGATGTCGGTATCCGGATCGCGTCGGAAGAAGAACCTAAGTTCGACTTCTATACATCACGCTTAGGAATTCGATACAGCGATATTATTCCGTATTATAAAGGACATATTGCAAACAATCCGCAAGTGGGTTTGAAAATGCTCCACTTCTTTATCAATACCGGCGTGAAAGATACCGCCTACTACTGGAACGAATTGAATAAAGCCGTTAACCTGTACTGCGAACTGAAAAAAGAATCGCCCGAACTCGATAGCCTGAATATCGGCGGCGGCTTCCCTATTCAAACGCATCTGGATATGTCGTATGATTACGAGTATATGGCGGAAGAGATTGTAGCCCAGATAAAAAATATCTGTATGCAAAACAGCGTCCCGGAACCGCATATATTTACCGAATTCGGTTCATACACCGTCGGCGAAAGCGGCGCGATGCTCTATTCTATCGTCAATCAAAAGAAGCAGAACGACCGCGAGCTGTGGAATATGATCGATAGCTCGTTTATGACAACTTTGCCCGATACATGGGCTATCAATCAGCGGTATGTGTTTCTGGCTATCAATAATTGGAAGTCGGAGTATGAGCGCGTAAACCTCGGCGGACTGACCTGCGATAGCGAGGATTTTTATAACGCAGAGGTACACTCAAATGCGATATTCCTTCCCAAAATGCAATTAGGCCGAGAACAATATGTGGGATTTTTCCATACGGGCGCTTATCAGGAATCATTGGGCGGTTTCGGGGGCATCCAGCATTGTTTAATCCCCGCGCCGAAACTCGTCATCATCGACCGGGATGATGACGGTGAATATTACACCAAACTGTTCGCAAAGGAACAAAGCTATAAATCAATGTTAAAAATACTGGGGTATTGAACCGCTAAGTCTTCGTGTGTGTCGATGCATCGCCTTCGTGTGTGTCGATACATCGCCTTAGTGCGGATCGATGCATCGCCTTAGTGCGGATCGATACACTGTCTCTCACCCCGAGCTGCGGCTATTTGTCCGAACTGTGATTCTTGTGATTCGGATTGATTTATGTGATGGAGATCCCCACGCGAATATCCGCAGTTCCAAACGCGAATATCCGCAGTTCCAAACGCGAATATCCGCAGCTTAGAACGCGAATATCCGCAGATCTGAACGCGAATATCCGCGGTGCTGATACGCGAATATCCGCAGTTCCGGACGGGAATATCCGCAGCACCGAACGGGAATATCCGCGTCTCCGATACGGGAATATACGAGGCGCTGATACGGGCGTTGTTGAGGCGCGATCCTTAGAAGGGTCTGAAAATCGGGACGGGGCGTTGCGGGGCAGAGCCCCGCAGAGGGGGTAGCGGAAGACGCCGTAGGCGGCTGAAGCGAGGGGGAGACTTCCCCCCCCTAATTCTCTTTCTCTTCTTCGTGTTTTTCTTAGTGATTAGTGAAAATTCACTATGTTTAATCACTAATCACTAATCACTATTTTTTAGCATTTCCTTTGCGGTGTTGAGGACGGCGGCGGTGATGGTTTTTCCACTCAACATGGCTGCAATTTCGTGTTGTCGTTCGCTTTCCGTCAGTCGGATGATGCGGGTTTCGGTCTCGGTGCTGTGCTCATCTTTGTATACGCGGTAGTGATGGCGACCTTTGGCGGCTATCTGTGGTAAATGGGTGATGGTGAGCACTTGTATGTCTTTTCCGATTTGTTGCATGATGTCTCCCATCCGATGCGCTATTTCGCCCGAAACGCCTGTGTCTATTTCGTCGAAAATGATGGTGGGTAACCCCGATTTATGGGCTATCATCGCTTTGATCGAAAGCATCAGACGGGATATTTCTCCGCCTGATGCGATTTGAGCAATCGGCTGTACCGAACGGTTTTTGTTGGCCGAAAAAAGAAACTTGATTTCATCTCTGCCGTTTTCGGTGTAGTTGGGCAAATCATCTACGCCGATTTTGAACCGGACATTCGGAATACCTAATTTTACTAATTGGTTGATCAGATAGTCCTCTATGGCTCCAAATGCGCTCTTCCGACTGTCGGAAAGCGATGCGGCTTTGTTTTCTATTTCAAGCTGCTTTTCCGAAAGCTTTTTTTCCAACGCTTCTATTTCTTCGTCGAACGATTCGATTCGCAGCAAATCTGCCGAAAACTGTTCTTTTAACGCAAGCAGGTCGGCAACGCTTGCTACTTTGTACTTTTGCTGAAGATTGTAGATCGTGTTCAGCCGCTCACTCACTTGCAGTAGTCGCTCGGGGTCAAAGGCAATCCGTTCTTCGTAAGTCGCCATTTCGTCGGCTACATCTTTTAATTCGATATAGCTCGAATGGAGCCGTTCGTACCAGGATTCCGCTTCTGAGGCGTAGTTTTGTACTTTGTTTACGGCATTGTAACTTTCCCGCAAGAGCGAAAGGTTCATCTGTTCGTCGGTGAGCAGGTGTACGGCCTTATGCAATTCGGTTTTAATTTCTTCGGCATGATTGAGTAATCGCTGTTCTTGTTCCAGTTCTTCTTGTTCGTCTTCCGATAGTCGGGCGTTTTCGAGCTGTTCGTACTGAAACCGGATGTAATCGGCGTCTTTCGACTGTTTTTCGACGGTCTTTTTTAGCGTTTTCAACTCTTCGTCTAACTTACGCAGGTCGAAATAGGACTGCCGGTAATCGTTTAGTACGGCTGCATTTTTGGCGTAGATGTCGACGATGTTTAACTGGTATAATTCGTCGGAAAGCAACAGGTTTTCGTGTTGCGAATGAATGTCGATGAGCTGTAAACTTAAATCGCGTAGCTGATTGAGCGAAACGGGCGAATCGTTTACAAATGCCCGCGATTTACCCGCAGCGGTGAGTTCGCGACGGATAATGCAGTTTTTTTCGTCGAAATCGAGCGCGTTTTTTTCAAAGAAATCGCGCAGGGAGTGGTTCCGAATGTCGAATTCGGCTTCGATCACGCATTTTCCCGTACCTTCTTTTATTAGTTTTATTTCGGCTCGCTGTCCCAATATCAGCGAGAGCGCTCCGATGATGATCGATTTTCCTGCTCCTGTTTCACCTGTGATGACGGAAAATCCTGCATCGAATGTTATGTTTAATTCGGAAATCAGGGCGTAATTCGAGACGTAAAGTGATTTGAGCATGTGGAGTTTGTTTTGCTTTGTTGGTGTGGATGTGGATTAGTTTTTTAGAATGGCTTCGTATCGCGCCGAATTTGTCGGACTTATGTCGCTCAATATCTCGACAGCGTCTTTTTTCTCCTGTTCGGTTGCACCGGAAAAGATATTGATCAATTCGTCATTTTTTGCGTCCAGAAAGGAGGATACGACAATGGCCGAAGGACGGGCGCGATTTGCTTCGCGGAGAAGAGGAAGCCCTGCTGCAATTCGGGCACGGGCATTCCCGATATTGATCGAAAATTCGTCGAGCCCGAGCCGGTGATATTCGTAAAAGAAGTTCCTGTATTTTTTAAATGCTTCGTCCATCAGATTGCTGACGAGCGCATATCTGTTACGGCTGTCTTCAAAGGCTTTCCAGCCGGAATAGTCGCTCGACTGCGCCATGTTTACAATGTTTTCGGCTGCCTGAAAATAGGGCGTTCCGCCCAGGCGTGCAAATGAATCCATATCGTAACCGATGATGATATAGACGTAGTAGGTCAAAATAGCGGTCAGGTTGGAGGATATGAAACTTTGGTTGGCTTCCAACTGGTCGAACTGCCCAAACTGAAACGAGATATTATTATCCCTGAAATTGAATAAAGTAGTGTAGTAACTCGAATTATACACCGGGCGGCGTGCTTGTACCGTTAATTCGCCGTTGAAATTTTCGCCGTCGATACTTTTAAAGATGAAACTCATCGTACATTCAATGCGTTCCTGAGCCGTATATGCCATTTCGGTCCATCTGCGGTTGTTCACAAATTCTGTCATGGCTGTTTGAAGCGAATTGATTAGATCGGCGTTGGCGCCCTGAACCATATCGGCATTTACCTGCACGTTGCAATTCAGTTCCTGCGCATAGCTACCGCTTAAAAAAGCGAGCGATATGATGATTGAGAAGATGAGTTTTTTCATCTGTTGCTGTTATTTTTGGTTGTCAAATGATGTTTTCCAATTCCTTGATAATATCTTCGGCGACGGTTGTTTTCGATTTTAAATCGAACGATTTTTTTGTTCCGTTATGTGCCAGAATCGTAATTTTATTTGTGTCGAAGCCGAAGCCCGCCTTTTCATCTTTCAACGAATTTAATACGATAAAATCAAAATTTTTCCGTTTCATTTTGTCAACGGCATTTTTTTCTTCATCCGAAGTTTCCAGCGCAAAGCCAACGATACGCTGCGATGTTTTTTTCATTTTACCCAAACTGGCGGCAATATCTGCCGTCGGTTCCAATGTGATGTGCAGGTTTTCCGTTCCGCGTTTGAGTTTGGTTTCAGCCGCTTTTGCCGGCTTGAAATCCGCTACCGCTGCGCAGAGGATAGCCGCATCGCTTTCGGGGAAATGTTTTACCGCAGCCTGATACATTTCATCTGCCGAGTGTACATTTATCCGCCGGATATTTTTGTGTGATAGCTCCAATGCCACCGGGCCTGCAATCAGTACCACTTCTGCTCCTTTTTTTGCGCATGTCCCGGCCAAAGCAAAGCCCATTTTCCCCGATGAATAATTTCCAATAAAACGAACAGGGTCTATCTTTTCGTATGTAGGGCCTGCTGTAATCAGTATTTTTTTATTTTTCAATGTTTTTTCGGTGAAAAAATCATCCAGTTCCCGCACGATATTTTCCGGTTCTTCCATACGTCCTTTTCCGTCCAGCCCGCTTGCCAATTCCCCCGAAGCCGGTTCGATAATCAAATTTCCGTAGGAACGCAATGTTTGCAAATTATGTTGGGTAGCAACATGTGCGTACATGTCCAAATCCATAGCAGGCGCAACGAAAACGGGGCATTTGGCCGAAAGATATGTCGTCAGCAGTAAATTGTCGGCGATACCGTTTGCCATTTTCCCGATGGTATTGGCGGTAGCCGGTGCGATAAGATAGGCGTCGGCCCACAGTCCGAGACTGACATGGCTGTTCCAATTTCCGTTAGTCGGATCGAAAAAATCGACCAGAATGGGATGTTTTGCCAGTGTCGCCAACGTCAGCGGCGAAATAAATTCTTTTGCCAGCGGCGTCATGATCACGCGCACTTCGGCTCCCGACTTTACCAGCAATCGAATCAAATTGGCTGCTTTGTAAGCCGCGATGCTTCCTGTAACCCCTAAAATAATATTTTTACCTTTTAACATCTGCTTTAATCAAATACTTGAAACACAAAAATACAAAAAATGAATTGAAACTCGCATAAACAGAAAGAATATCAACTCCGCATATTTGAGAGATGATATTCTTTCATTTGTTGCTATAGAAAAAACTACTATCCTAATTTGTCTTTAATGGTATTCCGAAAATAAACTTTGTCTTCAACAAATTCCTGTGTTGCCAACAAAGTAGGTTTCGGCATTTTTTCGTAAAAACGCGAAATCTCTATTTGTTCCCTGTTTTCGAAAACCTCTTCGATATTGTCACTGAAAGAAGCAAACTCCTGTAATTTTTTTTCCAGTTCCTGCTTCAATTCAGCGCTGATTTGATTTGCACGTTTGGCAATGATGTCAACTGTTTCGTAAAGGTTACCCACTTCCAAACTCAGGCTGTTCATGTCCCGGGTAATCGTATTCGACGGCGCGTTTAATTTTTTATAGTCCATAATATTTTAATCTTTCACTATTTTTTTTGCTTCGTTAAAAAACTTTTCTGCTTGTTTTACGAATTTTCCGTTAGGATATTCGTTGGTATAATTGTAATATTCATCAATCACATTTCGATAGCGGTCCACTTTCAATTCTTCAAAACTTTGCACGGCTTGCTGGTATTTTGAGTTTAAAATAATGATTGAAAAATCTTCCCTGTATGAAGATTCGGGATAATTTCGCAATCCGCTTTCGGCGGTCGTGATAGCCGAAATATAATAATTGTCAAGTGTCGTTCCCCTGTAATTTCCCAAATCGAAATACAATTTTGCATTCAGGTATTCTTTGTACGCAAGCTTATTTTTCATTTCGAATAACAGCTTATTGGCTTCCGGCACGCGGTCACTTTGCGGATAAATATCCACAAACTCCTGAAAATTATTGATTGCCAGAATCGTCGATTCCTGATCTAAACGGGGATCGGGCGATTGCAGGTAATGGCAATATCCGACCATGAATTTAGCATTTTCGGCAAATTTCCCTTTCGGGTATGACCTGATATACAGATTGTAGTGTTCGCTTGCCGAAAAATAGTCTTTCTGACCCATATACGAATCAGCCAGATAATTTAAAATGAGTTCCGAGCGTTCTGTCCCTCTGTAATATGCTTTGACTTCTTCAAACAATGTTTGTGCGCGCGTAAAATCACCTTTCTCAAAATACTCTACCGCCTTTGTATATTTCAACTCGGGGTCGGTACTTTTGAGTAACTTTTGATACTCGCTGCACGAAAACAGCGTAAATACTGCTATTAAAAGAAAAAGGTATTTTTTCATGTCGGAAAATTGGAGTGCAAAAATAGTTATTTAATCGGGAATAAAAAATTATTTCGTTAAGAATAATTACTTTACATCATTCTTCTAAACGAAAAACAGCCCAAATTAATATAAAAACAACGCAGCGGGCCTATTTTTTAGAACTTTTTAATCAATTATAGCTTCTTTTGTCGGATTGTTGTTGTATTCAAACATCAAATCAATCTGTTCTATTAATACCCGTTCTTTCGACAGCGGCGGGAGTTGGCCTTGTTTGAAAAAGCCTTTGTCCAAAATATCAAAAGCCTGCGAAAACGCTCCTCCGGTAATTTCGCACAGGATGAATATTTTGTACACATAATGTGCTGCCGGCGGATGCGGGTGTTTTTGCTTGTCGAGAACCGCCAGCAAACGTTTTGCTTTTACGTCCAATCCTGTTTCTTCTTTCACTTCTTTTTCGGCGACTTCCACCGGCGAGAACCCAACGTCGGCCCATCCTCCCGGAAGCGACCAACGGGCGTCGGCTTTTTCCTGTACCAAAAGAATCTCATTGTTTTCGTTAAAAACAACAGCCCGCACATCGGTTTTAGGAGTTACATAATCGTCCTGAAGCGTGAAACATTTTTCAATTAATCCAATATCCTGTTGGTGAATAAGCGCGCTTATTTTATTGCTCAAGTTAAAAAGCTCTTCGTAACGTTCCCTGTCGTATTCGTTTTCGGCATACACCAATCCGTTTTGCGACAAAGCCCTGATTTTTTGAGAAATGAGATGCAGCTCTTTTCGTACAGACATACGTATATAGTCGTGTTTGAATTGCTTTTGCTTGTTTTACAGGATAAGCGGCTCAATCGTCCGGTTCAGAAAATCGGGAATAACACGCTCAACTTTTGCGGATAATTCCTGCTGCGAAAGTGTCGTGGCGACGCCAACCACTTTCATGCCCGCAGCCAAAGCGGATTCAATTCCGGCCATCGAATCTTCAAAGACGATACATTCCGACGGTTTTTTATGCAGTTTTTGAGCTGCCGTCAGATAGCACATCGGGTCGGGTTTCCCTTTGCTGATTTCATCGCCGACAACAACGGTGTCAAAAAGGTGTTGAATACCTAATTTTGCCATGGCAATGTCCATTTTTTCTTTCATAGAACTCGTTACCAGTCCAATCGTGAAATTGCTTTTCTTCAACGAATCAATAAAATCCATCACTCCCGCAACAAGCGGATAATCCATTTGCAAGTCAAAATCAATGGTTCTTTCGATTATTTTTTGTTTCGTTGCTTCGGGCAGAAAGGGGAATTTCAGATGAAGCACCTCTTTCAATTGCATGCCTTTGATCTGCGCTGCAAAATTGGGAATGTCCAAGTTCAATTCTTCCGACAGCTTGTCGTAAAAATCATCGTATTGCGATTCTGTTTCGACAATAACGCCGTCGAAATCAAATAAAACAGTTGTAATCATATTATTGTCAAAAATAATTGTTCATTGAAATGTTGAACCGATTTTAATGCGCTTCGAGCCAATTTTTCCCGACACCGGTATCTGCAATCAGGACAACTTTCAGCGCAAGCGCTTTTTCCATTTCTTCGGATACGAGTTTTTTCACTTTATCCAATTCGTTTTCGGGAACGGTAAAGTTTAGTTCATCGTGTACTTGCATAATCATTTTAGCCTGAATATTTTCATCGATAAACCGTTTGTAAATGCGCACCATCGCTATTTTGATAATATCGGCGGCGGTTCCCTGAATCGGCGCATTGATGGCATTTCGTTCGGCGTACCCGCGCACAATACTGTTTTGCGAATTAATGTCGCTCAAATAGCGTTTACGCCCAAGCAGGGTTTCCACGTAGCCGTTTTCCTTCGCTTTTTGAATACTGGCGTCCATATAAGCCTTTACCGATGAATATGTAGCAAAATATCCGTCAATCAAATCTTTGGCTTCGCCGCGCGGAATGTTCAGGCGGTCGGCCAGCCCGAATACCGATATACCGTAAATAATCCCGAAATTCGCTGTTTTGGCTTTCCGGCGCATATCGGGCGTAACCTTGTCCAAATCCACTTTATAGATTTTAGCGGCAGTTGCGGTGTGAATGTCGAGCCCCGCATTGAAAGCGTCGAGCATATTTTCATCTTCGCTCAAATGCGCCATGATGCGCAATTCGATTTGCGAATAATCAGCGCTTAAAAACACGCTGCCGTCGTCGGGAATGAACGCTTTACGGATTTCTTTTCCTTGCGCGTCGCGAATCGGAATGTTTTGCAGATTCGGATTGCTTGAACTCAATCGCCCTGTCGAGGTCACCGTTTGGTTGTACGAAGTATGCACTTTCCCTGTTCCCGGATTAATCAGTTCGGGCAAAGCGTCGATATATGTACTGAGGAGTTTTTTCAACCCGCGATATTCCAATATTTTTCCTACGATCGGATGTTTCGATTTCAGTTTTTCGAGCACATCTTCCGACGTGGAATATTGTCCTGTTTTTGTCTTCTTTGCTTTTTCATCAATTTTCATTTGGTCGAACAATACCTCTCCGACCTGTTTTGCCGAGCTGATATTGAATGAAACGCCTGCCATCTGACGGATTTCATTTTCGACTTGCAGCATTTCGTCAGTCAGTATGATTGAACTTTGCTTCAACGCTTCGCCGTCGATGCGCACACCTGTCTGCTCCATTTTGGCGAGCACTTGCATCAAAGGCATTTCAATTTCATAAAACAGATTCTCCAAGTCATTTTTTTTCAACTTTTCTTCCAGAATCGTTTTCAGTTGAAAAGTTATATCGGCATCTTCGGAAGCATAATCACATAGAACATTCAAATCGACTGTGCGAATATCAGCTTGTTTTTTCCCTTTCGGCCCGACCAAATCTTCGTAGTGAATCGTGCGGTATTTCAGGTATATTTCGGCCAGATAATCCATGCCGTGCCGGAGTTCGGGTTGAATCAGGTAATGCGCAATCATCGTGTCGAAAAGCTTTCCTTTCAACTCAATACCGTACTCAGAGAGCATCAGCAAGTCGAATTTCATGTTCTGTCCGATTTTTTCGATATGCTCGCTCTGGAAAAACGCTTTGAACTCCTTTAAAATATCGTTTGCCGCCGTTGTATCAGCGGGAAGCGGTATATAATAGGCTTCTCCTTTTTTGAAACAGAACGACAGACCGACCATTTCGGCCGTAAACACATCTACGCCTGTTGTTTCGGTATCGAAACAAACCGATTTTTGCGCAAAAAGTTTTGAAATTAAGTCGGCGCGTTTTTCTTTTGTATCAATCAAATGGTAGCTGTGTTCTGTTTCTAAAATCGTTTTCAGATTGGTCAGGCCTGATATTTCTTCCATTTTTTCGGAGAAATGCACTTCTTTCCGCTCATTGTTTGTTTCGGTTTCGTAGCTGTCGAAAAGCGACATTTGCTGGTTCGGCACGGATTTTTTTTCTTCCGTTTTCGGCTTTTCCGGTGCGCCTAATCTTGTCAGAAAAGAGCGAAACTCAAGTTCTTCAAAGATTTCACGTATTTTCTCCTCGTTCGGCTGTTCTGTTTCAAGTTCTTTTTCGTTCAGTTCGATGGGCACATCTGTTTTGATAGTCGCCAAAAACCGCGAAAATTTTATCAATTCTACATTTTCCTCAATTTTTGTTTTCAGCGCGCCTTTGAGTTCATTGGTGCGTTCGAGCAATGCGTCGATACTGCCGAACTCGTTGAGCAGTTTCGCTGCGATTTTATCGCCCACACCCGGACAACCGGGAATATTATCCGACGAATCGCCCATCAAGCCCAGCAAATCAATGACCTGTTCCTGACGTTGGACATTGAATTTTTTCTTCACTTCTTCGGGGCCCATTTTCTCGAATCCGCCCGTGTGTTTTGGGCGGTACATAAAAACACGGTCGGTCACCAACTGTCCGTAATCCTTGTCGGGCGTAACCATCAGCACTTCAAAACCTCTCTTTTCGGCCTGTTTTGAAATGGTTCCGATGACATCGTCGGCTTCAAAACCGGGCATTTCCAAAATCGGTACATTGTATGCTTTGATAATCTCTTTTATGATCGGGACCGATTTTTTTATATCTTCGGGTGTTTGTTCGCGCTGTGCCTTGTATGCTTCGTACATTTCGTGGCGGAACGTCGGCCCGGCAGGGTCGAAAGCCACTGCAATATGTGTTGGATTTTCGCGCCTGATAACATCATTAAAAGTATTGACAAACCCGAAAATAGCGGAGGTGTTTAGTCCCTTTGAATTAATGCGCGGATTGCGGATAAGCGCGTAATAAGCCCTGTAAATAATGGCATAAGCATCCCAAAGAAGAAGTTTTTTCATATATTTGTCTTTTTATGCGGAATTTTCTTAAACAGACCGTAAAAGTAATTAAATTTTAACAGAGAATAGAAGGCCGAAAACAAAACAATTTCTAAAATTGCTTACTTTTGCGAAAATCATTACAATTGAACATTTGTTGTTAATGGATATTAAAGCTATACGTCAGCCGATAAAACAGGAGATGCTGCTTTTTCAGCAAGCTTTTTCCGAGGCGTTGAAAACCGATAATCCCCTGCTTGCGAGCATTCACGAGTTTCTTTTGGAGCGCACGGGCAAACTTTTGCGCCCGACAATCACTTTGTTGTCGGCAAAACTTTGCGGCGTTGTCAATGAGAAAACAATCAACAGCGCTTTATCGTTGGAATTACTTCACAATGCGAGTTTGATGCACGACGACGTCGTTGACGAAACATTGGAGCGCCGGGGAAAACCGTCGATAAATGCCCGCTGGAATAATAAAGCCGCAGTTTTGTCAGGTGATTACATGCTGTCAAATTCCTTGCTCTATGCTACAAAGACGGAAAGCCTGAAAATTTTGGATTGCATTTCGAATATTGGTGTACTTTTGGCCGACGGCGAATTGTTGCAATTGGCAAACACGCAAAAAAGCGGGATGAGCGAAGATGATTATTTTAATGTCATCCGGAAAAAAACCGCGGCGCTTTTTGCCGCCAGCGCCAAAGTTGGAGCAATATCTGTTGATGCAAGCAAAACGCAAATAGAAGCGATGTATGATTACGGAGAAAATCTCGGTATTTGTTTTCAGTTGAAAGATGATATTTTCGATTATTACGAAGATATTAAAATCGGGAAACCAACTCAAAATGATATTCGCGAAGGGAAAGTAACATTGCCGTTGATTTATGCGTTGCGAAATACCGAAGGCGCGAAAAAAATAGAAATAAGCAATTGGATAAATTACAATGATTTTTCGACGGAAAATATCAAAACAATTATCCGGTTTGCACACGAAAACGGCGGTATTGAATATGCCGAAAAACAGATGGAGATTTACAAAAATAGAGCCATCGAAGCGATTGGCGGGTTTGCTGATAACGATGTAAAAAAATCGCTTATTATATGCGCTGAGTTTGCTGCCGCCCGCGACATTTAATCCTACAGAAAAACTTCATTCCCGCCTGATTTTTACAGGCTAATTACCAATTATTTATAAACGAAAATCAGCTTGAAACAATGCAGATTTAAGCGCTGTAAATGGATATGTGATAGAGGTTGAACATGAGATTTTCAATATATTTCTGTTTTGTTCAACTTGTATTGAAAACGGTTTTTTATCTTCGAAGGCACTTTCAACTCGTGTCGCCCATCCTTTACCGCCACTGCCGGACGGCAGGTGGGCGAAATTTATTGGAGCGTGTCAATATATTTTCCGAATAAAAAAGCCACCCCGCAAAGGATTACGATGGGATGGCTTCTTGGTTTTTATAAAACGGCTTCAAATTCTTCTAAAAACCGGACGTCGTTTTCAGAGAACAGCCGCAAGTCTTTTACTTGATATTTCAAATTTGTAATACGCTCAACTCCCATACCGAATGCGTAACCCGAATATTCATCGGGGTCGATGCCGCAATTTTTCAAAACATTCGGGTCAACCATACCGCAACCTAAAATTTCAACCCAGCCTGTATGTTTACAAAACGGGCATCCTTTTCCGCCGCAGATATTACATGAAATATCCATTTCAGCGCTTGGTTCCGTAAAAGGGAAATAAGACGGGCGCAGGCGTATTTCGGTTTCAGCGCCAAACATTTCTTTCGCAAAATAAAGTAACGCCTGCCTCAAATCGGCAAATGACACATCTTTGTCGATATACAAACCTTCTACCTGATGAAAAAAACAATGGGCGCGGTAAGAAATTGCTTCATTCCGGTACACACGTCCGGGAAACAGCAGCCGAATCGGTGGTTTTTGTTTCTCCATCACACGCACCTGCACCGAAGACGTATGTGTTCGCAGTAAAATATCGGGATTTTTTTCGATAAAAAATGTATCCTGCATATCGCGTGCGGGATGTTCAGGCGGAAAGTTCAGTGCACCGAAAACATGCCAGTCATCTTCTATTTCGGGGCCTTCGGCGACCGCGAATCCGATTTTTGAAAAGATATGGATGATTTCGTTTCTTACCAATGACAAAGGGTGGCGCGTACCTAATTTAAGCGCTTCGGCTGTGCGCGTCAAATCTTCCTTTTGAGTTCCGGCCGCGTTTGAACTAAGCGCATCTTTCAGTGTGTTTATTTTTTCCTGAGCCGTTTCTTTCAACTGATTCAACAATTGCCCCATTTCCTTTTTTTCCTCATTCGGCACATTTCTGAACTCATTAAACAAGTTCGAAACTTCGCCTTTTTTGCTCAAGTATTTTATACGGATAGCTTCCAGCTCTTCGATATCCGATGCTTTCAACGCGCTAATCTCGTTTGCCAATTGTTTGATTTTTTCTTTCATTTTTCTGTGAAAAATAAATATTTTATCTCCTTTTAACACTATTCAACATAATCAGGGTGCAAAAGTAATCATTTTTTTGTCAAGAAGATAAAATAATTATCAATTTTCAAATTAAGATAAAAAAGAACATCACAAATTATTTTTTTTGTAATTTTTAATTTACATTTGTGTAATTAATCCCTATTACATCGTAAAAATGATAATTCAAGAAGCGCTTCAGTTTTTGTTTGAACTAAAGAAAAACAATAGCCGCGAATGGTTTACCGAAAATAAGGCACGCTATGATTTGATTAAGAAAAATCACGAATTGCTGATCGGAAAAATTATTGCGGAAATTGTAACGTTCGACGAGGGACTTAAATATCTGACGGCAAAAGAGTGTTTGTTCAGGATTTACAGGGATACACGTTTTTCGCCCGATAAGACGCCTTACAAAACACACATAGGCGCATATATGGCGCCCGATGGCGGGCGAAAAAGCCCCAAAGCGGGTTATTATTTTCATCTCGAGCCCGGCAACTCGTTCGTATCCATCGGTATTTGGCAGCCCGAACCTCTTGTTCTGAAAGAATTGCGCCAAAGCGTACACGATAATATTGATGAATATAAAGAGATTACCGAAAATCCCGCATTTTCTTCCTATTACAATATTTTATTCGACGACGGTAAACTGAAAACGGTTCCACGCGGTTTTGATAAAGATTTGCCTCATGCCGAATTGCTGAAGTTGAAACATTATTCTTACGCGCATCTGCTGACAGACGGCGAATTGAAAGAAAAGGATTTTCCGGCATATATCGCCGATAAATTCAAAATTGCTTATCCGTTTAATAATTTTATCAATTACACCATAGACGAACTGATTAAATAAAAAAATATGATTTTGGATTCATTAAATAACAGTGGGTTATACGAAGCAATTCATCCCCGGTTCAAAAAAGCGTTTGATTTTTTGAAAAATACGGATTTAAAATCTTTGGAAGCCGGAAAAATTGAGCTTGAGGGCGCCGATTTGGTGGTCAACATAGTTGATATTACGGCAAAAGCTGTTTCCGAAGCCCGGATGGAAACACATAATAAATTCATTGATATTCAAGTGCCTGTGGGGCAACCGGAAACCATGGGATGGATTGCAGGAGACAAATTGAAAAATATCTCAGAAGCATATAATCCGGAAAAAGATATTACTTTTTTTGACGATAAGGCTTCAAACTTTGTACTTGTGCAGCCGTATGAATTTGCCATATTTTTCCCGGAAGACGGCCATCAACCCGGCATCGGTTCGGGAACATATCGTAAAATAATCATAAAAATATTGCGATAACTCATGGTATTTTGTTGTTTTAACTGGAAATAAAACTATTGATTAATTATGACGAATATTCTCCCGATAATCCAGTCCGACCCGTATTTATTGCCTTATGCAGAAGCAATACACGGCCGATATGAATATTTCTTGTTTATGGAAAATAAATTAACCGGAGGCTCGCAGTCCTTGTCCGACTTTGCCGCCGGTTATTTGTATTTCGGTTTACATCGCAAAGTGGACAGTTGGGTTTTTAGGGAGTGGGCGCCAAACGCAACGGCAATTTATTTAATCGGCGATTTTAATAATTGGGAACGCCGTCCTAATTATCAGTTACGGAAACTGTCTCAAGGCGTTTGGGAGATACGCCTTCCTGATTATGCGATGGAGCATCTTCAGTTGTATAAATTGTATGTCGAATGGGAAGGCGGATCGGGAGAACGTATTCCGGCGTGGACGCGCCGTGTTGTGCAAGATGAAGAAACGAAAATTTTCTGTGCGCAGGTGTGGAATCCCATTCAGCCTTACCACTTTAAGTATGAACATTTTGTTCCTAAAAAAGATCCGTTGCTGATTTACGAATGTCATATCGGGATGTCGGGTACGGAAGAAAAAGTTTCAACTTACGAAGAATTTCGCTTAAATGTACTTCCCCGAATAGCCGATGAAGGCTATAACTGCATCCAAATTATGGCGATACAGGAACATCCTTATTACGGCTCGTTCGGTTACCATGTGTCGAGTTTTTTTGCCGCCTCTTCCCGTTTTGGCACTCCCGAAGAGTTGAAACATTTGATTGATGATGCGCACGGCAAAGGAATTGCCGTTATAATGGATATTGTACATTCACATGCAGTAAAAAATGAAGTGGAAGGTTTGGGCCGCTTCGATGGTACTCCTTACCAGTATTTTCACGGAGGGCAAAGGCGTGAGCATCCCACTTGGGATTCGTTGCTTTTTGATTACGGAAAACCTTCGGTAATACATTTTTTATTGTCGAATTGTAAATTTTGGCTGGAAGAATATAAATTTGATGGCTTCCGTTTCGACGGAGTGACTTCCATGCTGTACCGGAGCCACGGATTGGGAGAGGACTTTTCTTCGTATGCTTCCTATTTCAATATGAATCAGGACGGAGACGCTATTTGCTATTTGACATTGGCAAATAAATTGATTCACCAAGTAAATCCCGATGCGATTACCATTGCCGAAGAAATGAGCGGCATGCCCGGAGTGGCTTCAAAAATTGATGACGGCGGCATTGGTTTTGACTACCGCATGGCAATGGGTATTCCCGATTTTTGGATTAAATATATCAAAGAAGTACGGGAAGAAGATTGGAAAGCAGGGCATATATTTTGGGAACTGACCAACCGGAGAACGGATGAAAAAACGGTCAGTTATGCCGAAAGCCACGATCAGGCTTTAGTTGGAGACAAAACGATTATTTTCCGTCTGATAGACGCCGAAATGTATTGGCACATGCAAAAAGGGGATAATACATTGCTGGTCGATAGGGGTGTAGCGCTGCATAAAATGATTCGTTTGATTACCGCGACGACCATTAACGGCGGCTATCTTAATTTTATGGGAAATGAATTTGGACATCCCGAATGGATTGATTTCCCGCGCGAAGGAAACGGGTGGTCATACAAATATGCCCGAAGACAGTGGGACTTGGTTGATAATCAAAAGCTATTGTATCATGACTTAGGTAAGTTCGACCATGATATGATTCATTTAATATCTTCCATCGAAAGCTTTAATGATTTGCCGATACACAAACTTTGGGACAATGAAGGCGATCAAGTATTGGCGTATCAACGCGGTGATTATGTGTTTGTATTTAATTTTAATGGTTCAAAATCATTCACTGATTACGGAATTCTTATCGACAAAGGAAGCTACAAAATTGTATTAGACATAGATCGTCCGCTGTATGGGGGCTTTGGTTTGGTCGATGATGAATTGATTCATCACACATCGAGCGAGCCTGTGCACGAAAGCGGAAGAGAATGGCTGAAACTTTATATTCCCGCAAGGACGGCTTTTGTTTTGAAAAAACAGCCATTTTTGAATAAGGACTAATGTCCTGATGAAAAAAATTACGGAAGCCCGTTTTTTAATTCGATTTTCAAAACTTGCATCGAGCAGTCGCGATTAAAAATTTTTTCAGGAATCAACAAATTTGTTTTTCCGCCTTTTTCTACGCACTCAACCGGCATGGAACTCTCCAGCATCTCCGATGCGATAATATTATTTTTTTCAATCGGCAGCATGACTTCCGTCATTTTCCGGGGCATCAGAACATACAGAAAATTTTTGCCGTTTTCGCTTTTTTGCGTAAGATAAAAATCCTCGTTGCTGATGCTTTTCACAGGTTTTGTGCCGTAAACAGCTTCCGAATGGGTGTATAGCCAAGCGCCTATTTCACGCAGCCGGCGGATAGACTGTTTCGGGAGCGTACCATCTGCCTTTGGGCCGATGTTCAATAGATAATTTCCTCCTTTTGACGCATTGCCAACCAGATATTGAATCATTTCCGTTGACGGTTTCCAGTTAAAATCTTTTGCGTGCCAACCCCATGAATGTTGCATGGTGGCAGGCGTCTGCCAAGGTTTTTCCAAAATTTTATCCGAATAACGATTGTCAAACATTTCGAGATAATCAATATTTTCTCCCGGATTGTAATATGATATGCGTCCGTTTATCAGGCATTTGCCGCTATTTTCCCGGACAAGCGCAATTAACTCATCGCGTCTTTTTTCCGTGATGTGGCTTTCCTCGTTCCATGTGTCGAACCACAACAAATCGGGGTCAAAAAGTTGCAGCAGTTCCTTTATTTGCGGAAGGCTTTTTTCCTGCCAGTATATTTCAAATTCATCATCATGGCGTGTCGGTTTCCAATGCGGAATTGCGCCGTAAGGATGACGCCAATCGTGCCAGTGAGAATAATAAAATCCGTATTTTATACCGTGCCTTTTGCAGGCTTCGACCAGTTCGGCGATCACGTCTTTTCCGTAAGGAGATTGCATGATGTTAAAATCGTCCACTTTCGAATCCCACAAAGCGAAGCCGTCATGGTGTTTTGCCGTGATGACAAAATATTTTGCTCCTGCGTTTTTCACTTCCCGAATCCATTTGTCGGCGTCGAAAAATACGGGATTGAATTGATGCACCAAAGCCTGATAAACTTCATCGGGCACTTCGAGGCGTTGTTGTATCCATTCCGCATACCAGCTTTTGCCGTTCGGGAGCCTCTCGTCGGGCAATGTGTAGCCGTTGTAACTGCCTTCCAAAATGGAATATAATCCCCAGTGTATAAAAATTCCGAATTTTGCATCCCTGAACCATGCGGTTTTTGATTCGTCCAGCGGATATACTTTTGGCGGTTGTGCAAGCATATTTACAAAAAACAGAAACAAGGCAAAAAAGAGAATAATAGATTTTTTCATTTGCAGATATTAATATAAAAGATTTTGGTAAAAACAAAAGTACGAAAATCGGGCAATGTATCAAAATTCAGTGATTTAGACATATTAGATAAACACTTAATTCTTGTACTCTAAAAAAAGTCGTATCTTTACGCGCCAAATTAATTTATTTAAAATTTAGAATTTGTATCGATGAATTTTGTTGAAGAATTGCAATGGCGCGGAATGATTCATTCCATGATGCCGGGAACTGAAGAACAGTTGCAAAAAGAAATGACGGCCGCTTATATCGGTTTTGACCCGACGGCGGATTCGCTTCATATCGGACACTTGGTGGGTGTGATGATGCTGAGGCACTTTCAGCGCGCAGGGCACAAGCCGATCGCTTTGGTGGGAGGCGCGACAGGTATGATAGGCGACCCTTCGTTGAAGTCGGAAGAGAGAAACCTGCTCGATGAGGCAACCTTGCGGCACAATCAGGAATCTATAAAGAAACAATTAGCGAAATTTCTGGATTTCGAGGGCGGCAGTTTAAACTCGGCCGAGCTGGTGAATAATTACGATTGGATGAAGGATTATTCATTCCTGAATTTTATCCGTGACATCGGCAAGCATATCACGGTCAATTATATGATGGCAAAAGATTCCGTAAAAAAACGCCTGAGCGCCGAATCGAGCGAGGGAATGTCGTTTACCGAATTCTCTTATCAGTTGCTGCAAGGATACGATTATTTATATTTGTATCAGCATCAAAACTGCAAATTGCAAATGGGCGGCTCCGACCAGTGGGGAAATATCACGACCGGAACGGATATGATACGCCGTAAAACGGGGAATAATGATGCTTTCGGCATGGTCTGCCCGCTGATAACAAAGGCCGACGGAACGAAATTCGGAAAAACAGAAAAAGGAAACGTATGGCTGGATGCAAAATATACTTCTCCTTACGAATTTTACCAGTTTTGGTTGAATGTGTACGATGATGACGCCGAAAGATATATCAAGATATTTACGTCTATCGAAAAAGAGGAAATCGAAGCGTTGATTGCGGAACACAAGGCGGCGCCTCATTTGCGCGTTTTGCAAAAACGACTGGGAAAAGAATTGACAATAATGGTACATTCCGCAGAGGATTATGAAGCGGCTGTTGAAGCGTCGAACATTCTTTTTGGAAACGCGGCCCCCGAAGTGCTGAAAAAGCTCGACGAAAGGACATTTCTGACTGTTTTCAAGGATGTGCCTCAGTTTACAATTTCGAAAAATACATTGAAAGAAGGCGTGAAAGCGGTCGATTTACTGACGGAGTGCGCTTCGGTATTCGCTTCAAAAAGCGAAATGCGTAAGTTGGTGCAATCGGGAGGCGTGAGCATTAACAGTGAAAAATTGCAGGCTTTTGATGAAATAATTACAGACGCCATTTTGTTGAATGACAAATACCTGCTGGCACAAAGAGGGAAAAAGAATTATTATTTGCTGATTGCGGAATAATTTTTTTGGAAAAAATAATATCAAAATTTTGGAGAAAGAAAAAAGCATTGTATATTTGCAACCGCTTTTGAGAGAAAGTAAGGAAATGACTGGAATTGTCCCATGGTGTAATGGTAGCACTCCTGGTTTTGGTTCAGTCAGTCTAGGTTCGAATCCTGGTGGGACAACAAAGATTTAAAAATGACCGCTGACTATCAATTAGATAGTCGGCGGTCTTGTTTTTAGCTCACGAATGAAGTCACGAAATTTTAAAAATTCTTTTTGTATTACACACAGCAACTTTGTAATTTGTACCTGCTGTATCTTGTTGCTTACCAGCCACAAGTTATGCTCCGTATCACTCTGTTCAATTTACATTACTAATGTTGTGAAAAATACAATAATATTGTATTCTTATTTGTAGTTTTTCAGATACTTTTGTATTATAATTAAAAAAACAAAAAAATGAAAATAAAAATCACATTAACAATTATTACATTGGTTTTAAATGCGTTAGTTAATGCACAAACTTTGCAAATTTCAGGAAAAGTTACAGACGAGCAAAACGCGCCAGTGGAATATGCCGATGTTTTGTTGTGCAAAAATGCGGCTGTTACACAGTATTGTATGAGCGATATGGCGGGCGTTTTTTCGCTCGCAGCGGAAAGAGGAACATACGATCTGATTATCAGACAGTTGGGTGATACGCTTTACGCACAAACGATTGATTTACAGCAAAATATTGATTTAGGAAAAATTGCTGTTGCCCAAAAATCAAAAATTTTGCAGGAAGTAACGGTTACAGTGCAAAAACCGCTTTTTGAACGGAAAGCGGACAGAATGGTGTTCAATACAGCCAATTTACCTTCTGCCGACGGCGGCGACGCTTTGGATTTGCTAAAACTCACGCCAAGTTTGCTTGTTGATGACAACAGCATTTCTATTGTTGGGAAAGGATTAATGGCGGTTATGATTAACAATCGTGTTGTTCAACTGTCAGGCGACGAATTGATAAACTTTCTCAAAGGGCTGCGTGCCAATGACATACAAAGTGTAGAAGTGATAACCACACCACCCGCAAAGTACGAGGCGGAAGGCAACGGCGGAATGATAAATATTGTGTTGAAAAAAACGCCTCAAAACTTGTGGAATGCTTCTATCTTTGGCTCTTATGAGCAAACAAAATACGGCTACGGCAACATCGGCGGAAATTTTAATTA
>JAIRTG010000094.1 GCA_031255055.1 Prevotellaceae bacterium | reverse complement strand
CAGGCGGCGAACCTTATTCCGACGGCGTTTGGACATTCGATTGGATTAATTACCGTAAGTCTGATTATACATACAACGAACAGGGACAACAGCAATTGACGGTTACTTCCCAGTGGATTGACGGCGCGTGGGTGGAAACATCCCGCACAACTTATTATTATTCCGACCACGAAGTAACGTCGTCGGCAACCGTAGCGGTCTCGGACTATCAGGTGAAAATAAATGCTTATCCCAATCCGGCGCAGGACAATCTTGCGGTATCGGGAACGCAAGCGGGACAAACTGTCCGCATTACCAACATGAGCGGACAGCAAATCGGTGCATACACTGCTTCGGAAGGCGAAACGCACATAAATCTGTCTACATTGGCCAAAGGTATTTATATAGTGTCGGTGGATGATTTCAGTGTGAAAATAATCAGGGAATAAAAAGCGGCCTGCTTTTGCAAAGGACTTTCCCGCTGTTCCCGAAACCAAAAGACCAACGAGCGTTGTACCAAACGCTCGTTTTCTTTTTACCAACCTCCGACACAGCGGCCTTTCTCCGGGCGGAGAGGGAGAGCTAAAGGGAAGTGTGTGTCTGTTATCTCCTATTTTATTGAGCAATCGGCTCGGGGCGTTGCGGGGCAGAGCCCCGCAGAGGGGGTAGCGGAAGACGCCGTAGGCGGCTGAAGCGAGGGGGAGACTTCCCCCACCTAATATTCTTTCTCTTTCTCTTTCTTCATTGATTACGTCGGCGCACCCCGAAAGGCAGGACTAAAAAAATATCAAATCCATGAACAGTCGGCGGAGAGGGTAACTGTTAAAAATAACGCCTGACGACATTAGCCGACAGGCGTTAGGGATCATCTACCCTGTAACTGTAAACATATCAACATTTATTCTGACCTGTATACAAAAAGTTGAACTGCCGCCACAATTTTTACACTTTGTACTCCGGTATATTCCTTGCCATACTTTTCGGTCAAATCGGCGCTTAGCGTAAATATCGGATATTCAAAAAATTCGCCCGGAACGACATCCGATACAAGATAATCGTTGAACATCTTGCCATAATCATTCTTTTCGACGGTGTATGCAATTTCCGTATCCGCATTTTTGAGCGTCAATAAATAATCATCCATCTCATACGTTCCCTGCAATTCCGCCGTATCGTTCCAAAACTGCTTGTATCCTTTGAACGGTTTCGCCGCATTTTTTGTCAAGTCGTACAAATATCCCTCTTTGAGAAGAATGTTTTTCTCAATATCCTCCAGAATCGCTTTTCGACTCTCTGCGTCGGCAACATTGCTTTCGATACTCATGTCGATCACCCCAAAGGCAAGATAAGGTTCCACCACATGTACCGTGAATTGAAGGCTTTCCTGTGCGCTGTCGGTGATGGTCACTGTGGCCACTCCCATAGCCACGGGCTGAAGTTTCACCGTACTGTTTGTTACCTCCGCCGTGACAACGCTTTCGTTATTCACGGTGACTTCGTAGCCGCCGTTGCCGAAATGAATGTCAAATTCAAAACTTTCGTCGCTTTTTATGTAGACAGCGTTAAAACCGATAAAAATGGGAGACGGCTCTTTTTTATTACAGGATGAAAAAACCGTCGACAAAAGAATGAGAGTGAGTGTGAGATGAAATAACTTTTTTAATTTCATTTTTGATTCGTTTTTAATTAAAACATACTTGATTTAGCCATATATTTTTGAAACGGAGAGATGCAATTTCGCCGCAAAACGTTGCATCCCGATTGACAAAATAGACCGGCTTCGGTACCGGCAAACGCTTTCCGACTTTCAAACGAAATCGCTTTCGAAAAAACGGCGGAAGAACAATCTTTCCGATTCGTTTTTCATTGTAAAGTTCGGCATCAATCCGTAAGCCCGTACGCGGAAAAACCGTCTTTCTCGAATTTGAAACAAAGCAATATAACCTGTTGAAACAATGATTCTTAATCTGTTAAGAATTGTAGAAAATCCACATCCGCAAAGATAATATTCCTACTTTTGCCGCAAAAATCACATACATTTATATTGTAACAATATGACTAATACATTCAACTTATCTCCGAATCCTTTGGTTCGATTCCTTCAAAAAGAGCCGAAAGAGTTTACAAAATCAGACCTGATCTATTACATCTCCGAAAACAATATCGAAATCATCAACCTTCGTTATGTCGGCGCAGACGGTCGCTTAAAAACATTGAATTTCATCATCAACGACCTGCCACACCTGGACAGTATCTTGAGCTACGGCGAACGGGTAGACGGCTCCAGCCTGTTTCCATATATCGAATCGGGTGCGAGCGACCTCTATGTCATTCCCCGATACCGGACGGCTTTTTTGAATCCGTTCAGCCAAATTCCATCCGTCGACATCCTTTGTAGCTATTACACCAAAGACGGAAAACCGCTCGAAACCGCTCCCGAATACACCCTGCGCAAGGCACATCAAACATTCAAACGGGTAACAGGCATGGAATTTCAGGCGATGGGCGAACTGGAATACTACATCGTAAGCAAAAGAGACGAACTGTTCGAAGCCGAAAATCAACGGGGCTATCACGAATCGAGTCCGTTTTGCAAATGGGGCGATTTCAGGCGTAAGTGTATGCAGGCCATCGCAAAAACGGGCGGAAAAATAAAATACGGACACTCGGAAGTCGGCAATTTCACATTAAACGATTTTTCGTTCGAGCAAAACGAAATCGAATTTCTTCCGGTCGATGTCGAAGAGGCCGCCGACCAGTTGCTTATCGCCAAATGGATCTTGCGTACGTTGGCCTACGAGCACGGTCTTGATTTGACTTTCTCGCCCAAGATCACCACAGGAAAAGCCGGAAGCGGGATGCACGTACACACAAAAATCGTCAAGGACAGCCGCAACATGTACGTCGACGGCAACGGCGAACTGACCAATACGGCGCTGAAAACCATTGCCGGTTTTCTGGACACGGCATCCTCATTGACAGCGTTTGGAAACACCGTTCCCACATCCTATTTCCGTTTGGTTCCCCATCAGGAAGCGCCGACAAACATTTGCTGGGGCGATCGCAATCGTTCCGTACTGGTACGTGTGCCGCTGGGGTGGACGAGCGGCGCCCAACAGATGATTACCGATGCAAATCCGCTGGAACAGCCACAATCGAAAGCCGATGTCGGCAATAAGCAGACAGTCGAATTTCGTTGTCCCGACGGTTCCGCCGATATTTACCTCCTGATGGCAGGCTTGACGGTCGCCGCACGTCATGGTTTTGAAAAGCGCGACGCGATTGAATATGCAAAAGAGCGTTATGTGAGCGTGAACATTTTCAGCGACGAACACAAGGCGACAGCCGAAAAATTGAGTCATCTGCCCGATTCGTGTACAGCGTCGGCCGAATGTCTGGAACAACAGCGAAGCATCTACGAACAATATCAGGTATTCAGTCCTCAGTTGGTCGACGGCTTAATCAAAAGGCTGAAATCGTTCGACGACAGCAATCTCCGCCGAGAACTGGAAAACGACGAAGAAAAAACACTTAATCTGGTCAGAAAATATGCAAATATCGGATAGTGTTTTTAAACATAGCGAACTTGCAAATCACTAATCACTAAAAAAAACACTAAGAAGAGAAAGATAATGAGGGGGGGGGAAGTCTCCCCCTCGCTTCAGCCCGCCTGCGGCGGTCTTCCGCTACCCCCTCTGCGGGGCTCTGCCCCGCAACGCCCCGACTAATTTCGTATTTTTTGCCACAGTATTTTTTGCAATGTCCCGTTAGCATCATCACCCGCATAATCCCAATACATCACGCCCGCCATACCCCGTTCCAAGATATAAGCACATTTTATTTCCAGCGATTCGGGGTCGTCATACACGCAGACAATCTCCCCCTCACTATTCACCAGATACGGATTTTTGGCCGTATCGTCCCATTTTCTTTCACCGGTTTTCAGTTCGACAATATCCTTATAAGGTATAAAATCGGGGAGTCCTCCGGACGCTCTTCCGTAAAAAGGCACGCCATAGACCAGCCGTTCGATCGGGAAGCCGGCTTCGATATGCGCATCAACAGCTTCTCGTCCCGACATGCGCGTATTGTCGGACGGATAGAGCGCCGAATGATGACGGGGCGGATTTCCCATGTCATACGTCATGATGTTGACGAAATCGACAATCGAGACCAACGATTTGAAATCGTAGTACTTTGCACCGGCAGGCGACGCCAGGGTCAGCAATTTTGACGCACCGACGGCCGCTCTTATTTCCTGCATCAACAGGGTATAGTTTCGGGTATCGTCGGGCGACGACGATATGCCGGCGGCCGACGACGTAGGATATTCCCAGTCAATATCAATACCGTCGAGTTGCAGTTCGTCAACAATTCTTTTGCAATCGGCGGCAAAGCTTTTCCGGGTTCGTTCCGTCGCCGCCATTTCGCTAAAACGTCCGCTGCCCCATCCGCCGACAGAAAGCAGTATTTTTAACGTCGGTTTCCGGTTTTTCAGCCCGATAATACTTTTCAATCGTTCCTCGTTGTCGATACGGATCCCGTCGAACGTACTGTTGACGTGTCCGAACGCATAATTGATATGTGTCACAAAAAGAGGATCGGGCAAGATCTCACTCCACGAAGTAGTGTAAGCCAATACGATTTTATCGGACGCGGGTCTGAAACCGGCCGCTGTCTCAACCGTATTCTTTACTTTTTTACACGAACAGCCGAAAAGAAAAAGGAAAATAAAAGAGAGTCGGATTACTTTTTTCATATTTATAATATTTTAAATTGGATGCTTGAGGGTTGATACATTGGTGTAAACCCGCATATTTGGAGTGTCAAACGACTTTTTAAAGGTACAACTTCTTTTTCAGGCCACAAAAAACACCGAAAAATTGTACTTTTGCACCTCCAAAATAAACCGTAAATCCACACTTAACAGCAACATCTCATGCGTACCGAAAAAAAAAATGAAACACCTGAAGAACAGGAAGAACGTAAAAGACGTGAAGAATTGATAAAACAGGAAGAACTGAAAAAACAGGAAGAAACAATCATCAGACGAAATAAACTCAACCAACGACAAGACGAAATCATCGACATGTTCAGCGGAATCGACGACTGGATGGACAAGTATGCCCTGCTGATCGATATAGGCAACGCCCTTGAGCCGCTGGATGAGCAACTGAAAACGCCTCAAAACCTGATCACAGGTTGTCAAAGCCGCGTTTGGCTGTACGCGGAAGAAAAGGACGATTTGATTTATTTTAGAGGCGACAGCGACGCGGTGATGGTGAGAGGACTTGTTTCGATGCTTGTCAGCGTTTTTTCGGGCTACACGCCGGATGAAATCATAACCGCCGACCTCTATTTTATCGACCAAATAGGACTGTGGGAACACCTGTCGCCCACCCGTTCGAACGGACTGCGGGCAATGGCCAAACAAATGCGACTCTATGCTGTTGCAATCAAGGCAAAAAGAGAAAAGATGTTGTTGAATGTCAATGCCGACAAGTATGACCGTCCGATTTTCGTCAAAAGAGAGAAAAAAGTGAGAACCAAAAAGGAGGGTACGAATCCTCTTAAAGAGAAAGAGAATTAGGGGGAGACTTCCCCCCTAATTCTCTTTCTCTTTATATTTCTTCAAGGAAGACGCCAAGGGCTGAAAGAGCTATTTAATCCTTAAACCGAGATGACATTGCCCTCACGGTTCGGACTCCTCCTTTCGGAAGGGCTTCATTGTTGGTTCTGTTATCGCACGAATTCATTCCTTAATATCGCACGTTCCCATAGACTACTGTTGACGAAACAACAGGTTCAATCAAATTATCACACTCTTGCGATAACCGGTTGAACAATCATACACAAGACTTACATGTCGCAGCCCTACTTTCTCCATCCGTAACGACAGTCATCTGTCTGTTGAATTACGAAATAAATTATTCATTTACGCCCGAATTTACATAAATCACGCCTCAAAGAAAAAAGGAACATTGCACGTTTAGAAACAATGATTACATTTGCAATGTCTATTACAACGCCCTGTTTTGAAACGACATAAACAGCCAAATAGATGTCAGAAAAATCAAAAAAACATCATGGAATGTTTTGCTCATCCAGATGCCTTCTGTGCAGATACAAACATGTTGTGATATAATTTATTACTTCTGTCTCCCGTGTGCCGCTTACAACATGCGAAAACAAATGAAATTTCATTTTCCGGTGTCATTTTCCGGTTATTTTATCCCTAACTGTGAAACTCTTCACCTGCATTTTCTACACTTCGTACACCATTAAGGGGAAGAATCGATTAAGAGTTATTTGTGAGTTTACAGGAAAAGAACAGAATCATTTCCAATACCTGAGATGAAATTTGGTACAGCCAAAGCCTTATAGACAACAATTAAATAACGACTTATGATTGAATTACTTTACACAAGGGAGCATCTGTCATGCCCCAATTATGACACGGCTGAACATCCCACAATAGAAGAGAAGTACATGAAAAAAGGAGAAAGCTACCAGATGTTACCCCGTGTCAACAAAGTGGCCTTTGTCCTCGAAGGCATGGTCGATTACTCTACCGGATCAATTCGCGCTTCTACAGCCCGTCGCGGACATATTTTCTTTTTAGCTTCAAATCACTTTTTTAAACTGCAAGCCGTAGAGGTTACTCACTTGCTGGTGGTCAGGCTCTACGACAAAATACGTCTGTGCGACTGTTGGTCGGTAGAAGACCTGTATGAAAACGGAGAAAATCTTGAATCTGTCGAACAGTCGACAGTCCTGCTTGACGAGGATGCCGATATTGAACCTTTTTTACTGGAAATGAACACTGTGATGGAGAAATATCTGGAGCTGCTCTTGATGTGCAACAGGGTAGGCTTGCGGTGTCGGTTCTACAATGAAAGTAAGCAAAAAGAATTGATGTTTATCCTGAGAGCATTCTATCCGAAAGATCAGTTGCGACTTTTCTTCGCCCCCGTACTGACAAGCGACGCTCGTTTTGCCCAGCAGGTGGTGACCTATAGCGGTCGCTTCAGCACGTTAGCGGATATAGCCTTTGCCATGAATTATACAGTATCGGGATTCGAGAAAAAGTTCCGCAAAATATTCGGCTGTTCACCATATAATTGGATGTTGCGGCAAAGAGCGCAGGAAATTTGGCACAGTGTCAAGACCGAAGAAGTGAATCTCAAAGAAATATCTAAAAAATTCGGGTTCAGTTCAGCCTCTTCTTTCAATAACTTTTTTGTCAAACACTTCGGTATTACCCCCGGTGAGGCCAGACAGAATAGACGAAATTATTTGAAAAAACAAAAATGGTAAATAATTGTCCGCTCGCAAAATCGTGCGGCAATTAAAACCGGATCTTCTAAGGGTGCAGGCGTACATCCTGATAAAATGTCTCTTGAGATGAAGAAATAAATTAGTAATTAAGCATTAGAACCCCGAAATCGGGAATAGTAAAACATAAGATTTAGATTCATACAGTTAGTTTAAATTTTAAATACTCCGCAGTGTGCCATCCGTGAGGCCCGCATACTGCTTTTTTTTCAAAGCAAGAGATAAGACGCTTAATTTCCGATTTTCCGGAAAGGAAAGACGGAAATTAAGTGTTGGAAACTGGAAAAACATGAGTCTTGATTCATGTGAGTTTAGTTTATACAGTTCTACAGTATGCCATCCGCGAGGCCCGCATACTGTCATTCTCCAATCAAGGAGCGAAATAAGACGCTTAATTTCCGGCTTCCCGGAAAGGAAAGACGGAAATTAAGTGTTGGAAACTGGGAAAACATGAATATTGATTCATGTGGCTTTATAGAGTTCTGCAGTATGCCATCCGTGAGGCTCGCATACTGCCTTTCTCGAAGTAAGAGGCGTGAGGATCGCCTCCGCATCTCTTCCGTGAGGGAAAACAAAAATGAAGAGTTGAAATTTGGGAACACATGTTATCTGATATTCATGTAAGTTTAGTTTATACAGTTCCGCAGTATGTCATCCGTGAGGCCCGCATACTGCTTTTTTAAAGATAGAAGCGTCAAGACACCTCTCCTCCGGTTTCTCTCGGAAAAATAAAGACAAAGACAGAAATTAAGATAAAAATTGAGCATTAAAAATACGGAACTTGGACCTACTTCTGTGTAACGTGTACTTCATCCAAGTTCTGTTTGTAGTATGCCGTCCGCGAGGCCCGCATACTACTTTTTTGAATAAAAGGGGAAATGAAAGCGCCGAAAGATGATTCTCGAAGAGCAATCCGGACGATTCCCGAATGCGTTCTTGTGAATGAAAAAGCCGTCTCGGGGGACGGCTTTTTAGTTGTTATTTTTTGCTTCTTATAAAACGGATTCAAACTCTTCTAAAAACCGGACATCGTTTTCAGAAAACAGCCGCAGGTCTTTTACTTGATATTTCAAGTTCGTAATACGTTCAACTCCCATGCCGAATGCGTAACCAGCATATTCATCAGGATCGATGCCGCAGTGTTTCAAAACATTCGGGTCGACCATGCCGCAACCTAAAATCTCGACCCAGCCGGTGTGTTTACAAAACGGACATCCTTTTCCGCCGCAAATGTTACATGAAATGTCCATTTCGGCGCTTGGTTCCGTAAAGGGGAAATAAGACGGTCGCAGGCGTATTTCGGTTTCAGCGCCAAACATTTCTTTCGCAAAATAGAGCAACGCTTGCCTCAAATCGGCAAACGATACCTCTTTGTCGATGTACAAACCTTCTACCTGATGAAAAAAACAATGGGCGCGGTAAGAAATCGCCTCATTCCGGTACACACGTCCGGGGAACAGTAACCGGATCGGTGGTTGTTGACTCTCCATCACACGTACCTGTACGGAAGAGGTATGAGTACGCAGTAAAATATCGGGATTTTTTTCGATAAAAAATGTATCCTGCATGTCGCGTGCGGGATGTTCGGGCGGAAAGTTTAACGCGCCGAAAACATGCCGGTCGTCTTCTATTTCGGGACCTTCGGCTACAGCAAATCCGATTTTTGAAAAGATGTTGATAATTTCGTTCCTTACCAGCGACAATGGGTGACGTGTACCCAGTTTAAGCGCTTCGGCGGTGCGTGTCAAATCCTCTTTTTGCTTTCCTGCGACATTCGTGATCAGCGCGTCTTTCAATGCCTTTATCTTTTCCTGAGCCGTTTCTTTCAATTGATTCAACAATTGTCCTGTTTCCCTTTTTTCCTCATTGGCCACGTCTCTGAACTCATTAAACAAGCTCGAAACCACACCTTTTTTGCTCAGGTATTTTATGCGGATAGCTTCCAACTCTTCGAGGTTCGATGCTTCCAACTCACTAATTTCGGTTACCAGTCGGTTGATTTTTTCTTTCATTTTTTTCACGAAAAATAAATATTTTATTTTCTTTTAACGCTGTTCGAGATGATCAGGGTGCAAAAGTAATCATTTTTTTGTCGAAAGATAAAATAATTATTGATTTTCAAATTAAGATAAAAAAGAACATCGCAAATTCTTTTTTTCGTGATTTTTAATCTACATTTGTGTGATTAATGACCATAAATAATGAAAATGATAATTCAAGAAGCGCTTCAATTTTTGTCAGAACTGAAGCGAAATAATGCCCGTAGTTGGTTTGCCGAAAATAAAACACGTTACGATCTGATTAAGAAAAACCACGAATTGCTGATCGGAAATATCATCGCGGAGATGGCCAAGTTCGACGAAGATCTTAAATATCTTACGGCAAAAGAGTGTCTGTTCAGAATTTACAGGGATACACGTTTTTCGTATGATAAGACGCCTTACAAAATACATATAGGCGCATATATGGCGCCCAACGGCGGACGAAAAAGCCCTAAGGCGGGTTATTATCTTCATCTCGAACCCGACAATTCGTTCATATCTACCGGCGTCTGGCAGCCCGACCCTCCCGTTCTGAAAGCATTGCGCCAAAGTATACACGATAATATTGATGAATATAAAGAGATTACCGAAAATCCCGCTTTTTCTTCCTATTACAATATCTTATTTGAGGACGGTAAGTTGAAAACGGTGCCGCGAGGTTTTGACAAAAACGTATCTCATGCCGAATTGCTGAAATTGAAACATTATTCTTACGCACATCTGCTGACGGACGATGAGTTGAAAGAAAATGATTTCTCGGCCTATATCGCCGATAAATTCAAAATCGCTTATCCGTTCAATAGCTTTATCAATTATACAATAGACGAACTGACCGACTAAAAAAGTATTGCGATAAACGCCGGTATTTTGTTGTTTCGACTGAAAATAAAACTACTAATAATCATGACGAATATCCTCCCAATCATCCAGTCCGACCCATATCTGTTGCCTTATGCAGAGGCAGTGCACGGGCGGTATGAGTACTTATTGTTTATGGAAAATAAATTGACCGGTGGCTCACAGTCGTTGTCCGACTTTGCCTCCGGTTATTTGTATTTCGGGTTACATCGCAAAGTCACCGGTTGGGTCTTCAGGGAGTGGGCGCCGAATGCGACGGCGATTTATTTAATCGGCGATTTTACTAATTGGGAACGCTGCCCTGATTATCAGTTAAAAAAGCTATCTCTGGGCATTTGGGAGATAGACCTTCCCTATTACGCGATAGAGCATCTTCAGTTGTATAAACTGTATATTGAATGGGACGGCGGAGCCGGAGAACGTATTCCGGCGTGGACGCGCCGTGTTGTGCAGGATGAAGAAACGAAAGTTTTCTGTGCGCAGGTGTGGAATCCCATTCAGCCGTACCGTTTCAAACTCGAACATTTTGTCCCGAAAAAAGACCCGTTGCTGATTTACGAATGTCATATCGGGATGTCGAGTTCGGAAGAAAAAGTCGCTACTTACGAAGAATTTCGCGTGAATGTGCTCCCCAGAATAGCCGACGAAGGCTATAACTGTATCCAAATTATGGCGATACAGGAACATCCTTATTACGGATCGTTCGGCTATCATGTATCCGGTTTTTTCGCCGCCTCTTCCCGTTTCGGTACGCCCGACGAATTGAAACATTTGATCGACGATGCACACGATAAGGGAATTGCCGTTATTATGGATATTGTACATTCACATGCGGTGAAAAACGAAGTGGAAGGACTGGGACGGTTCGACGGGACGCCTTATCAGTATTTTCACGGAGGGCAAAGACGAGAACATCCCGCGTGGGATTCGCTGCTTTTTGATTACGGAAAACCTGCGGTCATCCATTTTTTACTGTCCAATTGTAAATTTTGGCTGGAAGAATATAAATTTGACGGGTTTCGTTTCGACGGCGTGACTTCGATGCTGTATCGGAGTCATGGACTGGGAGAGGATTTTTCTTCGTACGCTTCCTATTTCAATATGAATCAGGATGGAGATGCTATTTGCTATTTGACACTGGCAAATAAATTGATTCACAAGGTAAATCCCGACGCAATTACCATCGCCGAAGAAATGAGCGGTATGCCCGGACTGGCTTCTAAAGTGGATGACGGCGGCATGGGTTTCGACTACCGGATGGCAATGGGTATTCCCGATTTTTGGATTAAATATATCAAGGAAGTACGGGAAGAAGACTGGAAGGTGGGACATATCTTCTGGGAGTTGACCAACCGGAGAGTTGACGAAAAAACGGTCAGTTATGCCGAAAGCCACGATCAGGCGTTGGTTGGAGATAAAACGATTATTTTCCGTCTGATAGATGCCGAAATGTATTGGCACATGCAAAAGGGAGATAATACGTTGCCGGTCGACAGGGGGGTGGCGCTGCATAAAATGATTCGTCTGATCACCGCGACGACTATCAACGGCGGCTATCTCAATTTTATGGGAAATGAGTTCGGACATCCCGAATGGATTGATTTTCCGCGCGAAGGAAACGGATGGTCGTACAAGTATGCCCGGAGACAGTGGAGCTTGGTTGATAATCAAAAGCTATTGTATCACGATTTGGGTGTGTTCGACCATGATATGATCCATCTGATAGCTTCTATCGAACATTTTAATGATTTGCCGATAGATCGGATTTGGGACAATGACGGGGATCAAGTTTTGGCATATCAACGGGGTGATTATGTGTTTGTATTCAACTTTAACGGTTCGACATCATTCACCGGCTATGGGATGCCGGTCGAAAAGGGAAGCTATCGCATTGTATTGGATACGGATCATCCGCGGTACGGAGGCTTTGGTTTGGTCGATGATGCAATGCTCCATCACACGTTGTGCGAGCCTGTGCACGAAAGCGGAAGGGAATGGCTGAAGCTCTATCTCCCCGCAAGAACGGCTTTTGTTTTGAAAAGACAAATCGAAAAACAAATTTTTTGATTTATACCGTGTGCGGGATATGTCGGTGCAATTGCCTGATGGGGAAGTTTCTCCCTCGCCACAGCCGCCACAGGCGTCTTCCTTGAAGAAAGAGAAAGATAATTAGGGGAGAGTCTCTCCCTCGCTACAGCCGCCGTTGGCGTCTTCCTTGAAGAAAGATAAAGAGAAAGAGAATTGGGGGGGGGGAAGTCTCCCCCTCGCTACAGCCCGCCTGCGGCGGTCTTCCGCTACCCCCTCTGCGGGGCGCTGCCCCGCAACGCCCCGTTCCCAGTCCTCCATGACGCCCTGTACTCCCCTCGCCATACGAGTTACAAGTACAAGTTGTCATTTCGCCGCAGGCGAATAACCTAATTTCCACCTGATTTTAACAACAAAACAACCTCAGTAGCCCGAATAACAACATATACGGGAACCTTATTACCTCATTGTTCGGCGGCTCTGCCCCTCGTTGAAAA
>JAIRTG010000070.1 GCA_031255055.1 Prevotellaceae bacterium | reverse complement strand
TTATACATATTTTGTGACGTCAATCCACATTCGTTTTTCATGCGGATACTGTATTCCAGTTTACTGACTTCCGGCGTTACGTTGTTCGACCCGAAAGTAAATTTCACTCCGGCGGCTTTTGCTTTCATGATGATTGCTTTATTGGGAATGTGATAAAGTTCGTTAATCTCCAGTGCTTTTCCGCTTGCAGCCAGCGCTTCCACTACTTTGTTCATACGTTTTTCCGTCCAGAAATCGTCGTAACGGTCACTCATGGATTTCGGAAGAAAAAACGGATTAACATAAACATCAACCGGCTCCTGCAAGACCGCGCAAATCCTGTCCACAATCATATCCATATATGCCTGTTCGTCGTCAATGATAACTTCTTTATTTACCCATAAATGTACACGGCGACCCTTATGGTCATTGAAAGTCATCGCATCCGTGAACACATAATCAAATTCGTCACGGGCTTTTTGGGAAAACGTAGTTATCCATTCCCTGCCTTCCGCCTGCATCGCCAGTATAAATGGTTGTGTACGCATGGCGTCGAGATATTTGTATATGTCTTCGTCGTTTGTAACCGGAAAACCGATACCGCAATTCGGCGCAACGGCGTAATTGATACCGGTTTGCCGAGACTGTACGGCGGCGGCTTCTTTTGTCAGCCCGCCTTTCAGATGAACGTGATAGTCGAGAACCGGAAAATCTTCCTGATGCAGGCGGATGATTTCGTCCGACTGTTCATCGTTAGCCATTTTCAGTTGGGCGGAGGTGTTGATGTTTTTCCCGTCAAGCGCTTCGACCGTGATATTCCTGAATTGTAATGAACCTGCCCCTGCGCTTGTTATCGAAAATGTGCCGCGTGAAAGTAACGCATTGGCATTGACGCCTGTCCTGAAAGGCTTCGACGGTTCGATGTATTCTACAACCGGTTCGCCGTTGACTTTTATCGTGACGGCTTGTCCTTCGACACGAATATTCATTGTAAACCAATCGTTTTCTTTTACAAAACTTTTGGCGAGATTACGAACCGATACAAGGCTGCCCGTCATTCTCCACCATACGGCGTCTTCCCGGTCGTTGTTGATTGCGACACGATAACCCTTGCCTTTCGAGTCCGTGTGAAACCCGACAAAACCTTTTCCTCCGGGATTAGTTCGCAGTTCCATACTTAAATCAAAATCTTTGTAATCGCCGTTCTTCAACAAAGCTTGGGAATGTTCGCCCGTTAGCGAAAGAAGCCCGTCCTGCATGGCGACATTTCCCGTCATTGTCCATTTGTTATTTGCCGTTCCGTTAAATAAATCCTTTGTTTTGGGAGAATTGCAGGAACACGACACTACTATTAACAACGCAAATAGCGCAATCAAATAAATTTTACTTTTCATATACATTTAACATTTAATTTATTTCCAAATTTTTGTCAGCCATTTTCTTACCGGTAAATCGTAGAATTTCATACTTGCCCATGCGAGCAAAATGCATGAAATAAAGACAATTACAGCCCAATGCCATGTTTCGGAAATGGGCGGTTTGGTAAATGCAGCCCATCCGCCGACATCTGAAACGGGCATTTTAGGCGTTCCAACCCAACCCGTGTAAATATAAATCAGCGGATAGTGCGTAATGTAAATGGGGTACGAAATATCGCCCAGAAATTTGCAGATTTTCGATGCGTATTTGCCTGTAACTTCCCCACTTGCACCAAGCCAAACCACGAATGGGAACAGGAAAATTATCACCAGCGAATCATAAATCCCGTTTGCCCAAAGAAATTCTTTCCCGCCAATTCTTGGAACAGATAATGCAATTATTATCAGTAAACTACACCACAGGAAGGCATCTTTCACTTTCCCTGTTTTGCAAATGCGGTAAAGCAAAAGTCCTGCGAAAAACGGGTAAATCAGCCGCGTAAAACCAATACGCAATTGCTCGCCGTTGAGCGACCAGCCACCGATAATGTCGCCGTGGGGACTTGTTACGGCAAAGTGAATTAACACCGCGCCTGCAATGAAAACAAGAATTGAAAGCGCTGTTTTTGAGAATTTCCTGATAAAAAGCGCATACAAAATATTGGCGCAATATTCCAAAAACAGCGACCATGCAGGACCATTCAGCGGGTGCATTTCACCCCAACCGCGAATGTCCATTTTGCCCGGCGCAAGCGGAATCAACGTCATTCCGATAACCATTACAATCAGCATTAGCCAAACGGGCGTGTTGTGAATTTTGTAAAACATCGGAGAATCCTGAAAAAAGAAACAGGCGGCGCCAATGAGCGAGCCGAAAATCACCATCGGTTGCAAGCGAATGAGGCGGCGTTTAAAAAACGTTCCGATTGACATTCCTTTTGACCAACGGTCATCATACGCGTAGCCAATCACAACGCCCGACAGCACAAAGAAAAAATCGACCGCCAAATAGCCGTGATTGATAACCTGGTCGAAGTGGCTTGTTGCGTGCGCTTCAAAAATATGAAATGCCACTACCATTACCGCTGCCACACCGCGCAGTCCGTCAAGGATTTCGTAACGCGGTTTTGTTGAAATAATTTGTTTTTGCATAAAAATTCCTGACAATTAGTTATTATAGGAAGCCTTGACAAAAGGCGCTTTCAATAAATAATCTATACTTGTTTTGACGCCTTCTTCAATTGTAGTAGAGGATTGTTCCATTTCGACGATTATATGTTTGACGCCTGCTGTTTTTGTGTTGTTAAATATTGCGTCAAATCCCACCATACCGCTTTGTCCGATTTCCCTGTGGTCTTTGATATGCAGCGCTTTGAAACGTCCGGGATATTTGTTGAAATAATCGACAGGGCTGTTTTTCCCGATTATTATCCAATACACATCCAGTTCGATAAACACATATTCGGGGTTGGTGTTTTCTATCATATAATCCATCATCACCACTTTGTTTTCGACTTTCTGAAACTCATGGGAGTGGTTATGATAACCATACAGTAGTCCGTTCTGTTTGCAGCGTTTACCGATTTCGTTGGAATAGTCGCAGTATGTTTTCAGGTCTTTCACGGTTTTGGGTACGCCTGTTCCGGGAGTTACGATGTAAGCCATTCCCGCCGCCTTATGCGCTGCGATACATTTATCCCACCATTTCAGCGATTCGGTGAAATCGCCGGACGCATACTCTTCCTCTGTCAACGATTTGGCACAGTGCGACGATAACACTTGTAATCCGGCGGCTTCGACCTCACGTTTAAACTCTTCGGGAGATTTGCCATAGAATTTTCCGTCGTTATATCCTGCCGCTTCGACGCCGGTGTAACCCATCCGGGCAAGTTTTTTGAGAATAGCGGTGAAATCGGCATTATATTTTTCTGTCGGATTTGAGTAGTTGCCGATTATGTCCCTGACAGAATATAACTGTATTGCAATTTCCTTTTTGGAATTTGCTTTTTTCTGCGCCTGCACTGTCGTACACGACGCTACCATTAACGATGCAAATAATGCAATCAAATAAAATTTACTGTTCATGTATTCATTTAATTTATAAAAACATTGCCTCCACTTTACGGCTATCGGCGTCTCCTGTTTGCAGCTGCAAAAGTAGAGGTAAGCAAGTTAGCACAGTTGTTCGTTATTCTGTTTTTATTGTCGTATATTTGCATAAAAATAAAACTACATTTTAGAACGATGAAAAATATAAAATATTGTCAAATGCCAGGCGAAAATGAAGCCTCTTTTGTCTTCGACCATGTCCACATTGTTTGGGACGAACAAATCACGTTTCATCAGCATGAAACTTGGGAACTGTCGTACATAATCACAGGACGGGGGACGAGAATCGTGGGCGACGTAACTGAATATTTCTCTCAGGGCGAAGTGATTTTGATTCCACCCGATATACCGCACTGCTGGTCTTTCAACAAACATGTTTCCGACGACGAAGGTAAAATTGAAAACATAACGATTTTCTTTTCAACAGCGCTTCTCGAAAACAGCAAGACGGTCTTTCCCGAACTTTCCGGCATTATCGCTAAGATACAACGTTATACGGATGCAATTTCTTTCGGCGGAAACACATTAACGCATCTGCAAACGATTATGACATCCATGATTCGGGAAAACAAAGTAGAAAGATTATTGTCTCTCATCAAACTGTTTACCTTAATATCTTCGCCCGAAAAAACGGTTACGGTAGGGCGTCCCGTCATCGACGACAGAAATATAAAAAGATTGCAGCAAATACATCTGTACGTGATGAATAACTACCAGCGTGACATAACGCTCGACGAAATTGCAAGGTTTGCGTGTATGGCAAAATCGTCGTTCTGCATATTTTTTAAGAAGATGACGAATCAATCGTTTTTTGCTTTTCTCACCGAATACCGTGTGACGTCGTCCTGTCAGATGCTCCTGAAAACGAGCATGTCTGTGGCTGAAATTTGTTTTGCGTCCGGCTTTAATGACGTCCCGTATTATAATCGGGTGTTTAAAAAACTGAAGGGAATGACGCCTACGGAATACCGGTGTTCCGAATGTGAGCAGGTTATATAAGCGTTTTTATTTGGCTGTGGGCACATAGCCATATTGTCGTAATCAATAAAATAAAAGGTACAAAGGTTGTTTTCCTCTGCACCATCGCGCTCATGGCAGTCATAAGAAGTGCGACTGCCGAAAAGAAAAATTTAAAACTACTTTTTTTATTTGTCATAATGATTCTTGAAAATGCCGCGGGGCGGGATAAACCCCATAGCCGTCAGGTTAAGGTCTTAAAGTTAGATACAGGTCTGTTTTATAGAAGCATAGATTTATAGTTTACCTGCAGTAAAGAGGTCTCATTCTATCGGACAGCAGTTTTCTATA
>JAIRTG010000226.1 GCA_031255055.1 Prevotellaceae bacterium | reverse complement strand
CAATATTCACTCATTTTTGAGTAGGGGGCTTACTTTTTCAAAACAAGACCGAAATACCGTTTCATCGGCGTTTCGGACAGGTGTTTTTGTGGTTTTGAGTTTTACCGGACACTAATAATACAGAATAAAGAAAAGGGGGCTATGAAAAATATGCGGTCTTTTTTGGATGAATTGTGAAAAAAATCAAGATCAATGATTAAATCCTGTTGAGCTAAAGAGAAACTAAAAAATAATGAAATCTTAATACGATTTTGCTTTAACCCGAAAAGTCTTAAGGCAAACGCACGAAATTTTTGAATGTATATCTTAAGTATTTCTATTCGATTATACAAATATTTTTATTCAACATTCAAAAAAACGAATCCGGTTTTACAGTATTTAGAGACGCTTAAAAAATTTCGCGCGTTTGCCTTAAAAAACTGCACTCATAGTTTGTCTTATGGGAGGATTTGTCTAATTTTGCAGCTATGATCGACGAAACCTTTCTCTATCTTGGAATCACGCTTGCGCTCGCTGCGATGCTGTTTGTTTTCGGAATACTGTTTCATGTATTGTGCCGCTATACGGAATCGCCCGTTTACCGGAAAGCGTTGCGGATGATGATTTTCACCTACTGCTTTTTCGGTCTTGTCAATATGTTGGAACTGGCAGACTATGCTTCACGTTCCACTACCGACAACGTCCTAATGTTCCGGATTACAACGCTCATTGTAGCCGTTTGTCAGGCTTTTCTGTTTACTTTCACCATGATTTTGTTTGTCAATGCAGCTTATGTGACGCGCCGCAGAGTGACGCGCGAGCTTATTCCTGTTCTGGGCCTGTCGACCGCCTTCGCAGTGGCCTGCTTCACACTGCCTGCTTCGTTTGTCAAAATATCCGCCGGCCTGTTTACGGCATTTTATATATATCTGTTGATAAAGTATATACGGCTTTTCGCCATCACCTGGCGCAACGCGCTGCGGAAGTTAGACAATTTCTTTTCCGACCGGGAAGCGGGACACCTGAAATGGGTCAACTTCTCCTTCTATGCCGCTCTGAGCATCGGCCTGTTGGCGCTGGCCACGAGCCTGACGCCCGGTATCCGTATCGGGTTTATTTGTTCAGTCATTTATTATGTGTTTTATGCCTTTTTCGCGATCCGCTTTATCGGTCATGGATTTGTGTACAAAAGGTTGGAGGAAGCCCTGTCGGAGGAGAACACAACGGAAGAATCGGAAAACAAAAATCCGCTACCTTCCCTTGCGGCCGCCGCCATAGAAACCGGACTGAAAGACTGGATGGAGAAAAAACAGTACCTGCAACCCGGCATTACGGTTCGCGACGTATCGTTTCATATCGGAACAAACAACAAATATCTTTCCGTTTACCTCAATCAGCGTCTGAACAAATCTTTTCGCACATGGATTAACGAACTGCGGATCAAGGAAGCCAAACGCCTGCTGCTCGAATATCCGGATATGCCGGTAAAGGAGATTTCCGCTCATGTCGGCTTCGCCAAAAACAATCATTTCTATGACTTGTTTCTGAAAAACGCCGGACAAACGCCGCATGTATGGCGGAAAAGCGCTCTGAACCATGATACGCAGAATTAGGCGAACATATCAAAAGTCCTACTTTGCCTCCTCTTAGGCTCGCTTTCGTTAGTATACATTCGGACAACGAAAAGCTCAAAACTCCCCAAACAAGAATTTCTTTAAAGAAATTCTTGTTTGGGGAGTTTTGACTGTCGGGAGGAGAAAGTATATGAAGTAACTTCGTGCGACTTTTTAGTCACGTAATGTGATTTGCTACGTATTATAAATGTAAGGCGCATGAAAATTCAAGAATATTCAAACACATAATGCTAACTACTTAAAGACATGAAGAACCAGTTGATCAACATCATCCCCAAATACTTGCTAATTGTTATTTGTACGGAGTTGCTGCTGTCGGCATCGTCTGTCGCGACGGCGCAGAACCCCGGTTTTGAACGGCAAAAAGATTCGCTGCTGAAGGTAATTAACAACACGGAAGGTGAAACGAAGACAGAAGCATACGACGCATTACATTCGTTAATGTTTCATCACGCAACAGACCGCAAGTCGTATGATATCTATTCAGCCCTGTCGGAAGAATACCGGAATGAGCTTGAAAAAAACAATCATCCGAAACAACAGGGCCGGATCATGGTATCTGAGATTATCGCTGCCGTTCGTTGCGGCGAATACGACGAAGCGCGGAAACGCGCACCTGAAACCTTGCACTTTTTGAAATCCACAGGAAATACGGAAGGCGTTTATGTCGTCTATAAACAACTAATTCTTTCCCATTGCTGGGCGGGTGAATACGATCGGGCGCTGTCGGAATTGAAACAAATGTACGAGATCGCAAAGACGGCAGATGATGCGGAAGGATTATTTTATTTCAATTATCATTCGGGAATCGTATATATGTATCAGGACCGGTTAAAAGAAGCGGAAGAATATTACCGCAAAAGCATTGATATTTCAAAAACATTGAATACGAGGCCTTTCAATTTGATACAAGTCTATTTCGAATGGTGTAACATGTTACAGACAACCGAACGTTTTCAGGATTTTTTCTCACTGATGAAAGAATGTGAAGATATGCTGAAAACAATCGAACAGGAAAACAGGCCGGCCCGCGACTTCAAATCCGAATGGGAGAATCTGTGGACTCTCTATGCTTATGCTTATAATGCACAAGGCCATTTCGACAAGGCCGAATATTATTGCCATTTATTGGAGAAAAGCGCTCAGGATCCGACAACATTATTCAAT
>JAIRTG010000219.1 GCA_031255055.1 Prevotellaceae bacterium | reverse complement strand
AGCGAATCAGTGCATATTCCGAAAAATAAGCCGCATATTTCTCTGCTTTGATTCTATAGCGACCGTCAACAGGCGAGACGGCCAAGAGTGGGGATAAATTCATGTCGATATTCGTTGTTAAAAAAAAGAAGGGCAAAAGTAGTTATTTTGATGCTATCTGAAAAGTTTCGGGCGTATCTTGCACTGATAAATCTTTTTATCTACTTTTGTTCCCGAATTTTACCCCAAAAAGCTATCTGACAAAACAGACGTTGGTATGAAATACATAAAGATACATAAAGAGGGCCGCATGATATTGCTTTCTTCGCTATTGGTTCTATTCATCTTAAACCTGGTTTTATATCTTCACTTCCCCACGATTCTTTTTGCCATCATCACATCGCTGTCGGCTGTAGTGATGATTTTTTTCACCTACTTCTTTCGGAATCCCCCGCGTACGGTCGAGATAGACGATCCGAGCCTGATAGTTGCTCCCGCCGACGGCAAAATCGTCGTGATTGAACCGACGGAAGAGAACGAGTATTTTGGCGACAGTCGTCTTCAGGTATCCATTTTCATGTCCATTTTCAGCGTACACGCCAACTGGTATCCGCTTTCGGGCAGAGTTCTGAAAAGCGTACACCACAACGGCAATCACAAGGCGGCCTATCTGCCCAAGTCAAGTTCGGAGAATGAGCGTTCTACGATTGTAATCGAATCCCAGGGGAAAACCCGAATCCTTTTGCGACAGATTGCGGGCGCACTAGCGCGTCGCATCGTCACCTATGCACACGAAGGGAAAGACTGTCGGCTGAACGAGCATCTTGGCTTCATCAAATTCGGTTCGCGTGTCGATCTGTTTTTACCGCTCGACGCCGAAGTTTTTGTCGAAATCGGCGAAAAGACGGTCGGCAACGAAACAATCATCGCCCGCCTGAACGAACCCTGATTCGATTTATCGCATCTCAAAACCCGCCACAATGGATATTAACGACCTTTTCTTATGTCCGATTTGTAAACAGATTCCGCCCAACGAACGCAAACAGTTTCTTGCGCAACTGGACTACAAAATAAACCGCTACAAAAAAGGCGAGAGGCTTGTCTCACGGGGCGATACGGTCGATTCGCTATATGTATTGCTCGAAGGAAGCGTCGAAACCGAACTGATTTCCGGTTCGGAAACAACGTTGAACGTCGACACAATCAAAGCGCCCAATCCGCTTGCACCCGCCTTTCTTTTTGCGGAAAACAACCGCTTTCCCGTCGATATTGTTGCGCTGGAAGACAGTCAGGTAGTGCTGATACCCAAAAGTTCGGTGTTGAAACAGTTTGCCACAAACGAAATTTTCCTACAAAGTTATATGGCCTTTCATGCAAACCGCACAAACGTGCTTTCGGAACGGGTGAAACTGCTGTCGATAAGAACCATTAAAGGAAAACTGGCGCAATACATCCTGAGTCGGACACAAAACAACCACTTTGTGATGGGCATGAACCAAACCCGACTGGCGGAATACTTCGGCGTAACCCGTCCGTCGCTGGCCAGATGCCTTTCCGAGATGATCGAAGAAGGCGCCATCACCCTGAAAAGAAAAGAAGGCGAAGTGTTGAACCCAAACAAACTGAAAGATTCAATCACACATTGACCGTAAACGGCTTTCCGACACACATAAGTGTCTTATTTCACCATCCGTTTTGCGTGTCTTATTCTTGTTATTATCTTTGTGAAATTATTTTCCAATTGTTAATTATCGACAATATACGACATCGGCAAACAGCACAAAATGAGCAACCAACGTTACAACCTGCGAGGCGTTTCGGCATCAAAAGAAGATGTTCACAACGCAATCAAAAACATAGATAAAGGTCTTTACCCCAAAGCATTTTGTAAAATCATCCCCGACTTTTTAGGAAACGATCCCAACCACTGCAACATCATGCACGCCGACGGAGCAGGAACAAAATCGTCGTTGGCCTATGTCTACTGGAAAGAAACAGGCGATTTATCGGTCTGGAAAGGAATTGCACAAGACGCCCTGATAATGAACATCGACGATTTGCTTTGCGTCGGCGCAACGGACAACATTCTACTCTCGTCCACCATCGGGCGGAACAAAAAGCTGATTCCGGGCGAAGTTGTTTCGGCAATCATCAACGGCACAAACGAACTGATCGAAGAACTGTCCCGACTGGGCATAAATATCTACCCGACAGGAGGCGAAACGGCCGATGTGGGAGATTTGGTACGTACAATCATTGTCGACAGCACCGTTACGTGCCGAATGAAACGCGCCGATGTGATCGACAATGCAAATATCCGTGCCGGAGATGTAATCGTGGGACTATCGTCGACAGGACAGGCAAGCTACGAACAGTCGTACAACGGAGGAATGGGAAGCAACGGTCTGACGTCGGCACGCCACGATATTTTCGCCAATTACCTGGCAAAAAAATACCCCGAAAGCTACGACGCCGACAATATGCCTCACAATCTGGCCTACTCAGGGTCGTACAAACCGACCGATTTGATCGAAAACCTGCCTGTCGACGTGGGAAAACTGGTACTGTCTCCCACACGCACTTATGCGCCCGTTATCAAAACAATATTGGAAGAGTTGCGTACCGCAATACACGGAATGGTACACTGTTCGGGAGGCGCACAGACCAAAATCCTGCATTTTATCGACAACCTGAAAGTGGTAAAAAATAATCTGTTTCCCGTTCCCCCCCTGTTTGAAATCATCCGGAACGAATCGCAAACCGACTGGAGCGAAATGTATAAAGTATTCAACATGGGACACCGGATGGAAATCTATCTTCCGCAAAAACAGGCCGAACAAGTCATCGCAATTTCAAAATCATACAACATCGACGCACAGATTATCGGCCATTGCGAAGCATCGGACAAAAAAGAACTGATTATCGAAAGCAAATTCGGCCGATTTTCATACTGAAACCATTGCACAAAAAACAACATGAAACAATTCTTCAACCTGTTCGGTCACGTAAAACCACAGATCAAAATGCTTACAAAAATTTTATGGGGAAAAAGAACAAACAGTCACTATTGAAACGAAATTCGCTCAGAACGCATCGCCATATTTTCACGTTGAACGACGAAGAAAACAGGGCGCTGAACCGCTATATCAAAAAATACAACGTCAGGAACAAGTCGAAATTTATCCGCGAAACACTGATGATTGCCATCATAAAAAAGATGGAAGAAGACAATCCGACGTTATTCGATTAATTTTATCCGACTAAATTTTTTAAACATGCAACACCCGGGATACCTCATCGCAATAGCAACTTTACTTTTCGGTTTCATCGTTGCCTGGCTCATACAGGCACAGCGGATGTCGAAAATGCACAAGCAAAACACACAGGATTCGGACAACCTGAACAGCGAAAAACAAGAATTGGAAAAAGTAAACGCAGTGGCGGAAGAACAGCTTCGGACAAAATCGGAAGAATTGCAGGAGTTGAACCGAAAGCTCGACCGGCAGACACAACAACTACTCGAAAATGCAGTAGAAATAGAACGTCGGCATACCGAAAACCTGTATCTGAACGAAAAACTGCTGACACAAAAGGAAGAAATAGCCCAATTGCAAAAACGGCTGACAATTGAGTTTGAAAACATCGCCTCACGGATATTAAAAGAAAAGCACGTCGAAATCACATCGGCAAACAAAGAACAAATCGGCCAGATATTGAATCCGCTGAAAGAAAAAATACAATTATTCGAGAAGAAAGTCGACGAAGCCTACGACAAAGAATTACGCGACAAAATCAGCCTGCGCGAAGAACTGAAAAAGCTGACGGAACTCAATGCACGTGTAAGCCAGGAAGCCAACAACCTGACAAAGGCGTTGAAAGGCGATGTAAAAAGACAAGGGAACTGGGGCGAAATTGTACTGGAACGTGTTTTAGAGCGTTCCGGACTGACCAAAGGAAGAGAATACGAGCGCGAAGAAGTGCTGGAAGGCGACGCCAGTCAGCGCCAACGCCCCGACGTCATCATACATCTGCCCGAAAACAAACACATCATCGTCGATTCAAAAGTTTCGCTCGTCGCCTACGAACGCTACATCGCCGCCGAAAAAGAAAACGACAAATCAAAAGAATTAAAAGCCCACATACAATCATTGAGATCGCATGTAAAAGAACTAAGCGAAAAAAACTATCAGTTGGCGCAAAACATCAATACACCGGACTTTGTGCTACTGTTCATACCGATCGAAGCCTCATTTTCGCTGGCTGTTCAGGCCGACAACGAACTATTTGGCTACGCCTGGGAACGGAAGATAGTCATCGTAAGCCCTACGACGCTATTGGCAACGCTGAGAACGGTTTCGTCCATTTGGAGACAAGAAAACCAGACAAAAAACGCACAAGAAATAGCCCGTTTAAGCGGCGCTTTATACGATAAATTCATCGGCTTCACCGAAGATTTACTGAAAATCAAAAACAATATCGACCGCGCATCTGTTGCCTACGAAGATGCGGTAAAAAAAATGAAGACAGGAAACGGAAACATCATCCGGACTGCAGGAAAAATAAAAGAACTCGGCGCAAAAACAGGTACAAACAAAGAACTACCGACAGAATTTGAAGAAAACTGACGAAACATACCCGCGATTTTGCCGCCACAACTTTGCCGAAGACAAAGTATTGCATCAGTCATTGCAAACATAAAACCCGAAAAACAAAAACAAAAAGAAACGATTGATTAAAAAGAAAAAACGATGAGAACCGGTATTTTAAGCACAATCATCCTTCTGTCACCATCCGTTTTTATGCACGGAAGGAATCAACTTATAGCGCAGCGACACGACACTGTGCCTGTGCCGTCGCATTTATCCGCAGACACCCGTCAAACACATCAGGAAAAAATTCTTTCGCTCGACAGTCTGCTATCCGAATTTGCCGTCGACAGCATCGAGACCGGCAAACAGTCCTACCCCGCGCCCACTGCTCAGGCGACCCAACAAGACAGTATTCACCCCCAGCCGTTATTCATCTACCCATCCGAAGACATCCAATCCCCCGACATTTCAGTATTAAAAGGCAATCCGTTTTTCATCGATTTGGTCTACATGGGTCTCCCGCTCGATTTCGGATGGCTGGACAACAGCGACAACTTTCTCCATTTGCTTTACGGATTTGAAAAAGGCGGGATGAACGAATGGAAATACATTCATCCCGACAAAAGAACCCCCAACCAATTCATCTACGACCTGCGCGAAGACACCCGCAGAGCGATAACAACCCGGAACGCAGGCCTCTATGCGACAACTTTCGACAAGCTGCCCAACGTCGACAATATCACAAAATACAGGGTCGAAACGCCCGACATACAGGCATCAGACATTGTGCCCAAGAGACGGTTTAGTTTCAACGACAAACTAAAAATAGCAGCCATCAAACAAAAAACATGGAGATGGCAGGTAAACACCCTATTTCAGATAAGCGGGAACACCATTTCGAGCAACTGGCACAAAGGCGGCAACAGCAACCTATCGACCTTGATAACAATCGGCGGAAAACTACACTACGACAACAAAGAAAACATTCAGTGGGAAAACAGCGGAGAATGGAAAATGGGAATCTATTCCACCTTCAACGACGAAACCGTACTCCGGAAATACAATTTCAACGACGACATTTTGGAACTCAACAGTAAATTCGGTTTCAAAGCCGGCGGGAACTGGTATTACAGTGCGCTGGCAAAATTTTCGACACAATTTTTCAAGAACTACAAATCGGTGACCGAAGACGTATTAAAAACGGCATTATTAGCCCCCGTAAAATTCGATTTCAGCATCGGGATGGACTACAAATACAAAAAGATCGTATCAATCATGTTTGCGCCCATTTCGTACCGCCACATCTACGTAAGAGAGAAAGACGGCGTCGATCCGAATCAATTCGGCATCGAAACCGGCAAAAACAAACTAAGCGAACTAGGTAGCTCCATCAACTCCCAACTGACCTATTCACCGATAAAAGACATCAACATCGATTCAAAACTTTCGTTCTACACCAACTACAGCAAAGTAGTCATCGACTTAGAGATAGTCTGCAATTTCACCATCAACCGGTTCACATCAACCCGACTAATGTTCAATCCGCGATACGACAACACAGTGATATACAAAGACGATCAAAAGGCAAAAATCCAATACCGTTCACTATTGAGCGTCGGCTTCTCACACCGCTTTCACTGACGGCGATCAGCCGAACAATTGATGCAGCTCATCAAACCTGTCGACGGCGATTTGTCCGAATTTCAGCAATTGTATTTTTATTTCGTCAGGCGATTTTTGTTTGCTTATGTTTGTTTTCGAGAAAAACTTATCGGCATAACAAACAATCTTTTCCTCATAGCTTATCGGCAACATATTACGTTTCGGCAGCGGGAGGTTTTGTCGGACGATACTTTCCCGACAGATACCGGTTCCGGTATGCCGTTCGCAAACGAGGGCATGTTTCGGCATACCCTCTTTAAGCAGTATTTCGGCACCCAGATAGCCGTGAGCGATATAATCATACTTTCCGAAACAACAAATTCCGGGTGCATTGCAGAGGAAGATCCCAATATCGTGAAGCAACGCAGCTTCGGCAACAAAATTTTCATCGACAGAAAGTCCGGGATGTTTCTCCAGGACGTCCAGCGCCTTATATTTCACCTGCTCGCCATGCGTCACGAGGATATTATAAAGCGGGTCACCTTTCGTATAATATTTTTCGATTATCGAATACGGGTTCATCTTTTTTTATTATTTCAAGTAAAATCACCACCGATTGATACTGATTAACGTTTAATGATTCGTATTTAGTGTTTAGTGATTAACGATTAACCATATCGAATCCGCACTAAACACTAAACAGAAGAGAAAGACAATTAGGGGGGGGAAGTCTCCCCCTCGCTTCAGCCGCCTACGGCGTCTTCCGCTACCCCCTCTGCGGGGCGCTGCCCCGCAACGCCCCGAAAGACAGTGTTTATAGTGATTAGTGTTTA
>JAIRTG010000147.1 GCA_031255055.1 Prevotellaceae bacterium | reverse complement strand
AAATCTACATCCGTCACATCATCTTGAGTATTTCCGCCGCCTTGATTTTGATCCTGTCCGCCGAAATCGGCTCCGGATTGTCCGCCGGCCTGTGCATTTTGTGCGTTGTACATATCCTGGCTCGCTGATTGGAACGCGGTGTTTAACTCACTGCTTGCCGCATCAATACCGGCTAAATCCTGTGCTTTATGTGCGTCTTTCAATTTCGTCAAAGCTGCGTCGATTGGAGCACGCTTATCTGCCGGAATTTTGTCGCCAAATTCTTTCAATTGCTTTTCTGTCTGGAAAATCAAACTATCGGCATGATTCAGCTTATCGATTCTCTCTTTTTCTTTTGCGTCGGCTTCGGCGTTGGCGGCTGCTTCGTCTTTCATCCGTTTTATTTCCGCATCGCTCAATCCCGAAGAGGCTTCGATACGAATTTTTTGTTCTTTTCCGGTCGCTTTATCTTTGGCCGATACGTTCAAAATGCCGTTTGCGTCAATATCGAACGTTACTTCGATTTGCGGCACACCGCGTGGTGCGGGCATGATGCCGTCCAAATGGAAGCGACCGATGGTTTTGTTCTGATTTGCCATTGGTCGTTCTCCCTGCAATACATGGATTTCGACCGAAGGCTGATTATCGGACGCTGTCGTAAATGTTTCCGATTTTTTTGTCGGAATTGTCGTATTCGCTTCAATCAATTTCGTCATGACGCTTCCCATCGTTTCAATACCCAACGAAAGCGGCGTTACATCCAACAACAGTACGTCTTTCACTTCGCCTGTCAAAACACCGCCCTGTATTGCCGCTCCGATTGCTACAACTTCGTCGGGATTCACCCCTTTCGAAGGTGCTTTGCCGAAAAATTTCTCAACCGCTGTCTGAATTGCCGGAATGCGTGTGGAACCGCCTACCAGAATAACTTCATCTATGTCGCTTACATTCAATCCGGCATTGTTCAAGGCCGTCTTGCACGGAGCAATTGTACGTTGAATTAAATCGTCCACCAGTTGCTCAAATTTTGCACGAGACAAGGTACGCACCAAGTGACGTGGTATGCCGTCAACCGGCATAATGTACGGCAGATTGATTTCTGTGGATGTTGTATTCGACAGTTCTATTTTTGCTTTTTCGGCTGCTTCTTTCAGGCGTTGCAGAGCCATCGGGTCTTTGCTTAAATCGAGGCCGCTATTTTCGTTTTTAAATTCATTGACCAGCCATTCGATAATACGCTGGTCGAAGTCGTCGCCTCCCAAATGCGTATCGCCGTCGGTCGATTTTACTTCAAAGACGCCGTCACCCAGTTCGAGCACGGAAACGTCGTGTGTACCGCCGCCGCAGTCGAACACAACGATTTTCATATCTTTGTTTGTTTTGTCCAAACCGTAGGCCAGAGCGGCGGCAGTCGGTTCGTTGACGATACGTTTCACATTCAATCCGGCTATTTCACCTGCCTCTTTTGTGGCCTGACGTTGCGAATCGTTAAAATAGGCCGGAACGGTGATCACCGCATCTGTTACTTCTTGTCCCAGATAGTCTTCGGCTGTTTTTTTCATTTTCTGAAGAATGACTGCCGAAATTTCCTGCGGTGTGTATAAGCGCGTGTCGATGTCGATACGGGGCGTGTTGTTGTCGCCTTTTACCACTTTGTAGGGTACGCGGGCTATTTCATTTGTCAATTTATCGTACGATTCGCCCATGAAACGTTTGATGGAAAATACGGTTCTTGTCGGATTGGTTATTGCCTGACGCTTGGCAGGGTCTCCGACTTTGCGTTCACCATTATCCATAAAACCGACTACGGAAGGAGTTGTGCGTTTTCCCTCACTGTTGGAGATAACGATAGGTTCGTTACCTTCCATTACGGAAACACAAGAGTTTGTGGTTCCCAAGTCTATTCCAATAATTTTTCCCATGATTTTATTTACTTTTCCGTTATTTATGTTCAAAATTTCAAATCGTTCTGATTTTCTCAAATGCTGTGCCATGCACTCAAATGGCGAAAAAAAGGTGCCGTTGGGGAAAAAAGATGACAAAAGGGCAGAGAAAATGACAATCGGAAAGAATGACATATTCCCGTCCGTGCGAATTTCCGAATCTGTGTATTACCTAAGAAGATTCATTCGGGACACAGACTGTAAATCCGCGCCGACAGAGAACTTTCAGGCCTGATAGCCTGATGAATACAGATAGCGTTTGATACTTTTTTTGGGCGTTTTTTCAAACTCATTCGGATAGAGTTTGATTTTCGATACCGTCTCGTATGACGCTACGACTTTGTTTAACTCTTTCCGGTTCAGCTCCATCCGCTCGGCCAATTCCTGCTGATTCAGATTTTCGGCGTCGGCCGCTTCGTAGTCGGGACAAACCAGCGCAATCAATTTGCCGTTATTTTCAATCACGATGCTTTCCATCACATAGGGCATGTTGTTCAGCTTCGATTCAATTTCTTCGGGATAGATATTCTGCCCGCTCGCGCTGAGAATCATCGTTTTGTTCCTTCCCCTGATGAAAATATTTTCGTTTTTGTCCACAGTCCCCAAATCGCCGGTGTATAACCAGCCGTCCTTGTCGAAAATGCCTTTCGAGGCTTCCTCGTTTTTGTAATATCCCATCATCACGTTTTCGCCGCGTACACAGATTTCGCCTACGCCGTCCGGATTCGGGTCGTCAATGCGTGCTTCCATCGTCTTCCATATCCTGCCCGACGATTTCACGACAAAATCCCTGTGGTTGGCGTAACTGATAATCGGAGCACATTCGGTCATTCCGTAACCTACGGTGAAGGGGAATTTTATTTTGTGAAAAAATTCTTCCACTTCGGCGTTGAGCGGAGCGCCGCCTATCACCACTTCCGAGAAATTGCCGCCCAAAGCGTCAATCAGTTTTTTGCGGATTTGCGCCAGTATCGTTTTGTCCAAAAACGGGATACTCAATACCCAACGCATGGATGGCTTGGCCAATAAGGGCTGTATTTGCTTTTTGTATATTTTTTCGATGATCAGCGGCACCGCAAAAATCACGTCCGGACGTACTTCCGAAAAAGCTTTCAGCAGGATTTTCGGTGCCGGCGTTTTCCCTAAGAAATAGATGTGGCATCCTGCGCAAGTTGCCGTTAAAAACTCGAAGGCACAGCCGTAGGCATGCGCCAGGGGTAGAAACGATAAAAGACGATAACCCTGTTCGAGCAGTCCGGTGGCAAAACCAAAGGTAATGTTTCCCGCCAGGGCATTGCAGGGCGTCATCACACCTTTGCTAAAGCCGGTTGTTCCCGAAGTATAGTTGATAGACGCGAGTTCCGAGTTCGGTTTTTCGGGGTATCTGATGTCCGATTTGCCGAATCCGTTCGGATATTTGGCATTAAAAAGCTGTTTGATGCTATCGGGTTGCAACAGGCGGGCGTCCCAACCTTTGTCGACTTCGTGTTCGGTTCCCGGATTTTCTTTCGGCTGATTGAGCAATGTGATACAATGAAAACTGGTGAGCGAAAAGACGGCTTTTACGTATTGCAGACTTTCTCCATCGATACTTTCCCAGTGCTGATCGCTCACAAACAGCAGTTTGGCTTCCGAGTGATTGGCGATGTGATGAATGTCGTTTACATTAAAATCTTGCAGGATGGGGATGATGACCGCTCCGTAGGTGATTGTGGCGATATAGGCGATTGCCCAGTTGGAGGTATTTCTACCAATCAGTGCGATTTTGTCGTTTTTCCGGATCTCACATTGTTCAAACAGCAAATGTAGCTTTGCGATCCGTTTGGCAATACCTCCGTAGGTTAGCGTCGTTTCTTCACCGTAGTTTGTATAGCCGGGCAGTTCCCAGTTTTTTTTAAAAGCCTCTTCAAAAAGGCCGATCAAATTTTCTTTTATCATTGAGTACTTGATTTTTTCGATTTTTAAAATTCGCCCGCAAAAGTAGAAAAATTACACAGACACTCAAAAAATGTGTTACTTTTCGATTCCGTGTCGTATTCGGACAAGGATAGAGGGCAATGTCATTCGGTGAAGGATTAAATAGCTCTGTCGTCCCTTGTCGTCTTTCTTCCCGACAGAGAAAGAGAAAGAGATTTAGGGGGGGGGGAAGTCTCCCCCTCGCTTCAGCCCGCCTGCGGCGGTCTTCCGCTACCCCCTCTGCGGGGCGCTGCCCCGCAACGCCCCGTAAGACAGTGTTTATAGTGATTAGTGTTTAGTGATT
>JAIRTG010000143.1 GCA_031255055.1 Prevotellaceae bacterium | reverse complement strand
GAGGGGGTAGCGGAAGACCGCCAACGGCGGGCTGAAGCGAGGGGGAGACTTCCCCCACCTAATTATCTTTATCTTTCTCTTTCAGGAAGGAAGACGCCAAGGGCTGAAAGAGCTATTGTACGTGTTTTTATATTATTGCGTCGAGCATCAGTGGAATTTCGTCCGGACTCACTCCGTTTGCCCGCAGATGCTCTTTGTCATTTTCGATCGAATCGGCAAACAGCGCCTTATTCTCAAACATTGCGTAACTTTTCTTATAGTTTTCCAATGCTCCGGCAATGTCTTTCCGACCCCATGCGATATGTCCCGCATTCAAATAATCGAAAGCCGTTGCATTGTCCGACTCTATGATTTTTTGAGAAAAATAGTCGGCCTGCGAAAGATTGCCCGATACAAAAGACGTCCACGCAATCGCACGCTCTATTTTTATATTATCGGCGTCAAGCGCGTCTAATTTGAAATAAACATCCAACGCTTCTTTGTATTTTTTCAAGGCCAGATAACAATGTCCGATTTGTAAATTCGTATTGAATTTTCCGGGATGGAGAAACTCGGCATGACGGTAAAATTCCAGCGCTTTTTGGTAATTCCCCTGCAATCGGCAACACATCGCTATTTTTTGTATCGTCCAGTCATCATCGGGTTGCATCATGTCGGCTTTCATGTAAGCGTCCAACGCTTCGGGGAATTTCCTCATTTTCTGATTCGCAAAACCGATTTTCTGGTACAAAGCCGCTGTCGGTTCTTTTTCTTTCGCAATCGGTTCGTACAAATCCAACGCCTGTTCGTACAAGGATTTTGAAAAATAGTATTCCGCCACGCTTGCTTTCAAATCGCTGTTCTGCGCCAAAATATCAAATAAATAAGATTTGTGCATAAACAGCGACGAAGCAAACATGTCCGAAAAATCGGCTCGCAGCGGATATAGCTTGAAAAACCTGAACAAATCCTGAATGTATTGTTTTGAAATGTTTTTTGCAGCCACGTCGGGCGTGAGCATTGCCTCGTCTTTTGTCATTTCTTCCAGTTGCTCCGATTCCGACCTAAACGAATATTTCATTATGTTTCGTTGCGATTCGGGCATTTGCAATACGCTCAAACAAAACGAATACTTGTCCGAATTACACATGGTGGATACGTTCATAAACGTATTTATCATGGTTGATTCTTTTGTGTCGAACAACGTGCTGACGTCCGAAAATTTAGTGTCGAAGGGCAAAAACCAGTGCGAAAATTCGGAAAAAAACGGAAAACTTTTCAGCATGGCAAAAGTGCCCATATAAAGATCGGCTCCTTCTATCTGCAATTCGGCCAGTTCTTGCAGCATATTCGTCATGCCCTCATTGTCAAACATTTCCTGCCATTGCGGATTTTCTTTGTCCCAATCATCCGGATTGATCATGCTTTCGTCTATTTTTTCTTTCAGCATCGGGCTTATTTTCATCATTTCGGGCAGGATTTCTTCCTGCATTTTTTTTGTGATTTTGTCCGTCTCGCTGGTGCCGATTATCTGAACGATAATGTTTCTGAAATTCTCCTGTGTATGCAAATCGTCGCCCATCAAGACCAGCCTGTTGCGTACCGACGGGAAATAGGGCAGAAAACGGTTGTATTTTGCCAGCACAAAACAAACGCCTACCATGGCCCGTATCCTGACACGTATATCGCCGGACAAACAGGCGTCGAAAAGCATCATCAGTTTGGATTCGTCGAACATTCGCCATAAATTCAATGTCAGCGCCGAAATCAGCAGCGACTTTTCGAGTTCTCCGCCCTCATTTTTTTCTAAAACGTCATTGAAAATTTGCTTTTCTTCTGCCGAAAAATAGGTCGTCAGCCAAAAAACGGTGAAGAATTCCGTCAACGCTTTTTCGTATTCAATACGCCTTTTTTTCCGCTCAATCACTTGGGCGGCGCCTTCTCCGTCTGTAAAATCAAGTTCTTCATGGTATTTTTTCAACCAGCTAAACAGATGCACTGTTGTATGAAATTGTTTTGTATGGGGAAAGTAACGCTTACGCGCATATTCAAAATTAGAAGAGTCGCGGCTCATCAGTTCTTCGCGGAAAATGGCGTTTAGGGAGAAAAGTTTTGCGATAAGTTTGTTGTAAACTGTTCTGCGTGCGGGGTCGTTGATTCCCTGTTCGAAATACTGCAACATGAGCCGGTAGTTTTGTTGCAAATCGGCAAGCCGGTCGGACAAATATCCGATTTGCAGATCGTCCGCCAGCTTTTTCTCATGGCTAATCGCGTCTTTCAATCTGCCTGTCGACAAAAGACGTATAATGGATTTGTATGTGTGATGGATTTCTGATGGATTCATCGTGTCATTTCTGATTTTATATCACGAACCGGACGTTCGGACAGCCGTTTCCATCGGTATTTAGCCCAACTTGCTGATGCGAATAAGCCGTTCTTCGTCAATGATTTTCAACTTGCGTCCGTCCATAGCGATAATATGTTCGCTTACAAAACTCGACAATGTGCGGATAGCGTTCGACGTCGTCATATTAGAGATATTGGCCAGATCTTCACGCGACAGATAAATACCGATAGTCACTTGGTCTTCTTCAAGTCCGTAGTTTTTCTTCAATAGTAGCAAAGCCTCTGCCAAACGTCCGCGAATATGTTTTTGCGTCAAATTGACAGTTCTTTTATCCGAGTCGCCCAAATCGGAAGCCAGTTCTTCCAGAAATCGGTAGCAAAAAGAGTTGTTGTTTTTCAGGATAGAAATAAAGACACCGGTTCTCAGTGCGTAAATTGTCGACATCTCAAAAGCGGCTACGTTCGTGTTGTTGGTATCGTTGGCGATAATGGCGCGATAGCCAAACATTTCTCCGGGCTTGAGCATTCGGATAATTTGCGTCCGGCTACCGATTCCTTCCTTATAGACTTTCACTTTTCCTTTGGCCACCAACATCATGTGTGTCGGGGTCTCGCCTTCCCTTTGGATGATTTCATTCTTTTTCAGAAAAATAACCGAATAATTATTGCGAACATACTGTCTTTCGTCTGGGCTAAGGACATCCCAAAGTGTAAAAACTTCGTCAATCGGAGGCTGTTCGGCATAGTGCTTTTTGGGCATATATAAACTCGATATGTGTTTTATAAAACGTGTTTCGGCGCACAAATTTAGTAAAAAGTTCAATTCAAACGATAATCGCGCAAAAAAGTCTTCCGGCGGCAGCTCCTTGTCGGCGGTTTAAATGTGCTTCATGTCTTACGAATGACACAATTTGATTGTCAATAAAAAAGACGTATTTTTGCGGGAATAAAACACAAAATAATGAAAAAAATCAAACGGTTATCTTTAACGGCAGTGTTTTTTTGCCTCTCTGTAGCGTCTCAGGCGCAGTATCCGGAAGCGAGCGACTCGACGAAGGTGAGTCTGTTAACCTGTTCGCCGGGGAAGGAAGCATACGCCCGATTCGGCCATACGGCAATCCGCGTCTACGATGCGCAAAAAAACATCGACCTGACTTTCAACTACGGTATTTTCGATTTCAATACGACCAATTTTTACCTGAAATTCATCAAGGGCGAAACCGACTATATACTTGGTGTTACGTATATGGATAACTTTCTGGCCGAATATATCGAGCGAAATTCTTCCGTGCGGGAACAGACACTGAACCTAAGTCGCAGTGAAAAACAAAAATTGGTCGATGCGCTTTTTGCCAATTATGAACCCGAAAACAGGGTCTACCGCTACAATTTTGTCTTCGACAATTGCGCCACACGCCCAAGAGACAAAATAAAGGCTTGCCTCGACTCGCTGTTGCAATACTCCAACCTGTACAGCGAACAGACATTCCGCAACCAGATAGAAAAATATACGGGAACCGGCACTTGGCTAAAGTTCGGCATCGATATCGTCATCGGATCGCAAGCCGACGTTGACGCCAGCAGAGAGGCCTCAATGTTCCTGCCCGAAGCGCTGATGTGGGAGTTCGACAACGCCTACACCGTCGACAGCATCGGAAACCGCCGACAGTTGGTTGCAGCCAACAACGAAATCGTGCAACAAAAAACGGAAGAAACACAAGCCTCGCCATGGTATGCAACACCAATGGCTTGTTCGTGCTACTTTTTGCTGCTGACCTGCTTCGTCTCGTACCTCGACGCCAAACGCCAAAAAAACGTCAACGCTTTCGATAGCGCCATCCTGCTCATAACGGGACTGTTGGGATTCGTTGTCGTCTATCTGTCGTTCTTTTCGCTGCATCCGTTAGTGAAATACAACTACAACATCCTGTGGCTAAACCCTCTCAATGTCATCACCGCCGTCATCATCCTGATTCGCCCCCTCAAAAAGACGGCCATCGCGTTGCAAACCGTCAACTTCATTTTGCTCATCCTCTTTTTATGTTTTTTTGCGACAGGCAAACAGGGCTTCAACGGTGCCTTTTTCCCCCTTGCCGCAGCATTGCTGATTCGTTGCACCGTTTGGCTTGCCAATGAGTTGAAAGTGATAAAGAAAAATAGGCCTTCAAAAAAATAACACTTTTTCGATTCGATGAACAGTCTGCGATTTTTGGGAATCATTCCCGCCAGATATGCCTCAACACGTTTTCCGGGCAAGCCGTTGGCCGACATATCCGGTAAAACAATGATCCGGAGGGTCTATGAAGGAGCATCGGAAATACTTCCCGACATCGTTGTGGCAACAGACGACCGGCGCATTTTTGATGCCGTGAGCAGTTTCGGAGGAAACGTGCTAATGACTTCCGAAAACCACCATAGCGGTACCGACCGATGTTTTGAAGCCTATACAAAGTTGCAAAAGAACGTCGACGTCATCATCAACATTCAAGGCGACGAGCCGGAAATACACGCCGAACAAATAAAACTGCTGCAAAACTGCTTCACCGACCCCCAGACAGAGATAGCCAGCCTTGCAAAGAGAATAACGCAAGACGACGGCATCTGTCCTCTTTCAAATCCGAACCATGTGAAAACAGTCATTGACAGACACCACTATGCGTTATATTTTAGTCGTTCGGTCATTCCGCACTTCCGCCGTCCGGTCGACGAAAACGAACAAATCGTCCGCCACACTTACTACAAACATATCGGCCTGTATGCCTACAGGAGCGATATTTTGGCCGAAATAACTCAACTTCCTCCCTCATCATTGGAGCAAGTCGAATCGCTTGAGCAGCTTCGATGGCTCGAAAATGGCTACAAAATTAAGATAGCCATTACAGACATTGAATCTATCGGCATCGATACACCCGAAGATCTGAAACAGTTGAAAAAACGATTACGATTGGCAGACAGTGTTGGGTAATTTCGACATGTTTAACCACAAATTGACGGCATTATCTATCAAGTTGTCAAAACACAGCGTCGGCAGCTCGGGTTCACCTGCTCAGTTTATCTTTATCGTTTCAGGGTGGATGTTTATCGCTGTCGGTTTGGAAGTTGAAGAACGAGGCTGTGCGGTCATCCTTCCTGAAAGAGAAAGAGAAAGAGAATTAGGGGGGGAAGTCTCCCCCTCGCTTCAGCCCGCCTGCGGCGGTCTTCCGCTACCCCCTCTGCGGGGCTCCGCCCCGCAACGCCCCGTAAGACAGTGATTTAATAGTGATTAGTGATTAGTGATTAGTG
>JAIRTG010000140.1 GCA_031255055.1 Prevotellaceae bacterium | reverse complement strand
TAATAGAACCTTTGAATGTAAAGGAAGCCATGAAAAAAATACAAATAAGAGAAAGTGTGGATGAAGTGTATGAAGGGAATAATGTAGTATATTTCAAGAGACTAAAAGAAAAAATCACTCAAACATATTTGACAAAAATGGTAGGAACGCCCCTATATAAATACATGACATTAAGGAATTGGAATACAACTGAGAAATTATTCAATCTAATGAAAAACGTAAATCAATAATGGAACACGCCCCTATATCGTATAGCAGATCTGTATGTAAAATAGTGCCTGAAATTTTTTGGAAATGGTATGAAAAAGAATTGATATAAAAATATTTACATAAACTCTAATGTATCGACACACACTAAGGCGATTGTTTCGACCCGAAGACCTACCGTTTATACACCTCCTCATAGCCAAGCATGTCCCTCCGGGACTCACGGACACTGTGAATCATCTGTAAGACAAGAGAAGCCCGGCAGGCTTCAATTTGGATAACCTTGTGCAAGGCGTAGCCGCAGTTCGGGGTGAGACCAGGACAGCGGGACTTCGGATTCCCCTCGCGGTGGACACCCTTGCCTTCTGCTAACGGTTGGTGGCTACATTCCCCCGTAACGGACTTCCACCGTCGAGTCCGGTGGTCATGCGCGGCACACAAAAAAAAGAGTGCTGATAATCAACACTCTTTTGTACTCGAGGCGGGACTTGAACCCGCACGGCCGTAATGGCCACAGGATTTTAAGTCCGGCGTGTCTACCGATTCCACCACTCGAGCAATCCTGTGAGCGAAAGACGGGACTCGAACCCGCGACCCTAACCTTGGCAAGGTTATGCTCTACCAACTGAGCTACTTTCGCAATCTGTATTTTCGTCGATGCTTTATCTCTTTAAAGCGGGTGCAAATATACGTTCATTTTTTTGTTTTATGAAATTTTGTGTGGAAAAATCGGTGAAAATTTGTGTTAATCCAGCGATGTGTGTTTATCTCATTCGTTCTAATCGTGAGGCGTCGAGTCGCAGCAAGATGAAGAGCAGTATGGTGAAGAGCCACAGGGATGACCCTCCGTAACTGAAGAAAGGGAGGGGAATCCCAATGACGGGCATCAGACCGAGTACCATCCCGACATTTACCATTAAATGAAAGAAAAATATGGATACGACTCCGTAGGCATAAATGCGGTTGAACGATTCGCGCTGCCGTTCGGCAATAAGAAGCAGTCTGAGCAGAAATATCGCATATAGAATTAACGCTATCGAAGAACCGATGAATCCGTGTTCTTCTCCTACGGTGCAGAAGATGAAATCGGTATCTTGTTCGGGCACGTACTTGAGTTTAGTCTGTGTGCCGTTCAAAAAGCCTTTTCCCCATAATCCGCCCGAACCGATGGCTATTTTCGATTGATTGACGTTGTATCCTGCATTTGCCGGGTCGTTTTTCATGTTCAACAGTACCATAATCCGGTTTTGCTGGTGAGGTTCTAATATTTTTTCAAAGAAATAGTCACTCGACAGGCAAAAGGCTAATGCGATGATGGATATGACGGCAAGATACCAAAACTGCCTGAATCTTTTTATCAGGGCTATGACGCACCAATAGCAACAGGAGGCAATCATGACGCCGATAAACAGATAGTCGGCGTCGAATGTGATTTGATTTCTCAGCAGAAATATGATTAGCGCTACCATTGTAATACCGCCTAAAAGATGGAATCCTTCTCGCTTATTTTTTGTGAAAAATATGGCATACCCAACCTGTATCAAGAGTATCAGCCCGATGGCTAAAAGCAATCCGAGCGTACCCGATTGGTCAAATACGAGTATGGATCCGAAGCGGATGATGATGATGAATAAAATGATGGCAAATACGACTAAAAGAAGAACGAGGGCGCTCATGCCTTCGCGGTAAAAAACGAACAGGAAGGCAAAAAATACAAGTGCCGAACCGGTTTCTTTTTGTAAAACAATCATCGCTAAAGGCAGCAGCACAAATAAGGATACTTTTATCAAGTCTCGCCACGATTTTAATTTGTAGTTATAGGTGCTCATGAATTTGGCAATGGCTAAGGCTGTTGCCATTTTTGCCAGTTCTGCGGGCTGAAAGCTGATCGGCCCGAATACGAGCCATGAACGGGAACCTTTTATGTCGGGTGCAATGAAAATGGTGACGAGCAGCAAAAGCATTACACCGATGTATATATGATAGGCAAATATGTTGTACATCTTGTAGTCGAGCATGAGGAGTACGACGGCGATGACAACGGCGGTTATTATCCAAATGAATTGTTTTCCTGCGCGATGATGAAAGTCAAAGATGTTTGTCTGTTCAAAGTTGTAGCTTGCTCCGTAGATGCTGAACCAGCCCATGATGACCATCAATAGATACATTAAAATGGCTGTCCAGTCTATCGCGTATTTTATTTTAATATCTCGTGACGTTATCATTTGTTATTGTATTCATTATACGTTCCATTTGGTCTATCCGCACGACGTCTCCTTTCAGGTATTTTTCGATCATCAGGTTTGCTATCGGCATGGCGTAGGACGCACCGAATCCGGCGTTTTCTACGACGACTGCTATTGCGATTTGCGGATCGCTTTTCGGTGCAAAAGCGACATACAGTGCATGATCTTTTCCATGTGGATTCTGTGTTGTTCCGGTTTTGCCGCAGACTTCTATTCCCGGCACTTTCCATACAATGCCCGAACGTGTGTTTTCCATCACTTGCTTCATGCCCTGAAAGACGATGGGGAAATGTTCTTTATCGATGGCTGTCCGGTGTATGTATGTTTTCATAGAGTCTGCTTTGTTCAAATGTGGCGAGATGTAGTATCCCTGGTTGGCCACGGCCGCTATTGCATTTGCCAGTTGAAGGGGAGTTACCAGTATTTCTCCCTGTCCTATGCCGAGCGAACGTATGGTCATTGCTCTCCAGCCGGTTTCGGATTTGTAGATTCGGTCGTAGTAGTTTTCTGTCGGAATAAATCCTGTAGACTGTCCGTTGATGTCCGAATCGGGAATCCGGTCTCCTAACCCGAAACTGTTTATGGCTTCGACCCACTGTCTGTAGCTGTGCCTGAAGTGTACGTTTTTCTCTCCGTAGCCGTCTTTTTCTATGGTAGCTCTGAATACGTTCCAAAAATAGGGATTGCAACTTTGCTCAATGGCAGACAACAAGCTTATCGAGCTTCCGTGAGAGTGTGTACACATGATTGGTTGGGAAGCTGTTCCGTTGCAAACAAAGTGTGTGTGCTCGTTTATTCCTCCAAGTTGCAAGCCTGCAAGGGCCTGCAGAATTTTGAATGTTGAGCCGGGAGAGTATTGTGCTTGTGTGGCTCTGTTGAACAGTGGTTTTACAGGGTCTTGTTCCAATAGCTGATAGTTGGCGGAACGCTGTCGTCCGACCAGCATCGAGGGGTTGAATGTCGGATTGGAAACCAATGCCAGAATTTCGCCTGTAGCGGGTTCTATCGCTACAATGCCGCCGACTTTTCCCTGTAACAAGTTTTCGCCTAATTCCTGTAATGCAATGTCTATTGTCAGTGTCAGGTTTTTTCCGGCTCTTGCTTCAGCGTCTTGCCGTCCTCCGTCATATTTGCCCTGAATACGCCCTTTGGCGTCGCGAAGCAATATCTCAACGCCTTTTTGGCCTCTTAAATCTTTTTCGTAGGTTATTTCTATGCCGTCGCGACCGGCATAGTCTCCTGCCCGATAGTAGTTGTCGTTATCGATCATTTGCTGGGATACTTCTCCGATACCTCCTAACACGTGGGCGGCATTGGGATAGGTGTATTCTCTCAAAGTTCTGTTTTCGATATAGACGCCGGGAAATTTGTATAGCGATTGCCGCAGTTCGGCGATGTCTTCGATACTCAACTGTTTGATGAATTGCTGTGGCGTGTATGGTGAATAGCCTTTGTTTTTCTTCCGGTCTTTTATCTCATTTATTCTGTCCAAAAAATGCGCTTTATCCATGTTCAATACTTTGCAAAAAGCAACCGTATCTACGTTGACAAATTCACGCATTATCAAACTGACGTCGTAGGCCGGCTTGTTATAGACCAGCAATTTGTTGTTTCTGTCGTAGATCAATCCGCGCGGGGGATGGATTGTCCTTCTTAAAAAAGCGTTACTATCGGCTCCTTCTTTGTATTTTGTTTCGACAATTTGAAGAAAAAAAAGACGTACGATATATACCACAATGACAGATAGTATAATAGTCGCTATTACATACCGGCGGTTTTGCAGTGTGTCTTTGTTCATTTGCTTTTATTGATTGAAAAGAATTGGGTGCCGATGACAACGAGAAAAGTGCAGCCCGAACTTAAAAGCGCTCTGGACAAAGTGATCCAAAAGTTTATAAAAGTAAAAGCTTCCAAAAAGAACAATGTCAGATGGTGAATCACGATTAGAATAACCGCGAATTTGAAATAACCGCCTATTCCGAAAGTGTTTACGGACGGTTGAAGGCTTATGTTTTCTTCGGACGAGACAAAAAGATGTATGACCGGTGCATATAAAAACGCAACCAGCGCTGTTGCAAAGGCGTGAAGCCCCATCGTGTTTGAAAACATGTCCATTATCAGCCCCAAAAGAAAGCCCAATATCAGTATCAGCCATTTGGGTGTTTGGGTCGGAAGAGAGAGAATGAAAAGGATGTAGATGTATATGTTTATGTATCCCAGAAATTGGATGTTATTCAACACCAACACTTGCAGGAGTATCAACAAAACAAACCGAAGTAGATGACGAACGATGTGAAACATTATTGTTGGGTCCTTTCTTCCAATTCTTTTTGTTCAAAATAGAATAAGTAATCGATCACTTTCACGTGTGACAACGTGCGGAAATTGACCGCCAGTTTCACTTTGATGTTGTAGTATGGGTCGCCGTCTTTTATTTGAAAATCTTCAACGGTTCCAACCGGAATACCTTCGGGGAAAGCGGTTGTAAATCCGCTTGTAACCAGCGAATCGCCCTGATTAAAATCGACGTGTCGTGCAATGTCCAGCAAGTTTACATAACGGTAGTCTTCGCCCGACCAAGCTATCGGGCCGGTGTAGTTGCTCCGCTCAAATTTACTGACGATTTGTAGCTTGGGATTAAGCACGGGAATTATGACCGAAAAACGTTCGGAAACAGTTGATACAACACCCACAACGCCGTCTTCGTTGATAACGCCCATGTCGGGACGGACGCCGTCTCTCTCTCCTTTATTGATTGTGATGTAGTTTTGAATTTTGTTTGTCGAATTATTTATCACCTTTGCATCGATAAACCGGTATTCCTGTTCGACATATTGGCTGTGATTCAAACTGTCGGACAATTCGGAATGCGCAGCTTCCAATTCTTTTTTCAACGACATAATCTGATTTTTTAACTCGGTATTTTCTTCCGACAGGCTTTCGTTTGATGAACGCAATTTGAAAAAATCGGTAATCGAACTCGCTGCCTGATAAAAAAAGGCAACAACCGAATTGCTTGATGACAAAAAAACATTGCGCTGGTATTCTGTATTTTTTATCAACATGCGGAAAGAAACAACTTCCAGCAACAGAAATAGAAGCACAATGCTATATTTGATCAGAAAGTTTATCAGGTATCGCATAACAACCGTTTCATACAAAAAACCGATTAGATTATTTAAAATATAATCGGTTCTTCAAATCGTTTTTCGGATAATAATGATACTAAATTAATGGATTAGGAAATGGAATTTATCGACGTTTTTCAGCGCGATTCCTGTTCCTCTGGCTACGGCATGTAACGGATCTTTTGCTATGTGAAATTTGATGTTCAACTTGTCCGATAAACGTTTATCCAATCCGCGAAGCAAGGCGCCGCCGCCGGCCAAATAAATACCTCGCTCTACAATATCGGCATAAAGTTCGGGAGGTGTCTGCTCCAAAGCGCTTAGTATGGCGGTTTCTATTTTCGATATTGATTTTTCCAGACAATGCGCTATTTCCTGATAAGAAATCGGCACCTCCATCGGCAGGGCGGTCATTCTGTTAGGCCCTCTTATGATGTAATCTTCCGGTGCTTCTTCCAGCTCCGGAAGCGCGGCGCCTACGCTGATTTTTATCATTTCGGCGGTTCGTTCGCCCACTTTTATATTGTGCATACGGCCCATATATTCCACTATATCAAGCGTCAGGTCGTCGCCTGCAATACGGATCGATTTGTTGGAAACAATTCCTCCGAGCGAAATCACCGCAATTTCGGTTGTACCGCCTCCTATATCCACAACCATGCATCCGGTTGGGGATTCCACATCAATACCGATGCCGATGGCGGCTGCCATCGGTTCGTAAATCATGTAAACTTCCCGACCGCCGGCATGTTCGGATGAGTCTCTTACCGCACGGACTTCAACTTCGGTGCTTCCCGACGGAATGCAAACTACCATTTTTAAGGTAGGGGAAAAAAGGCGATTTTTTCTCGGAATCATTTTTATCATTCCCCGTATCATCATTTCCGCCGCATAAAAGTCTGCGATGACGCCATCGCGCAGCGGACGAACGGTTTTGATACCTTCGTTTTCTTTACCCTGCATCTGGCGAGCTTTTTCGCCTATCGCCAACAGCTTGTCTGTTCTTCTGTCTAAAGCGACGACCGAAGGTTCGTCTACTACTATTTTATCATTGTAAATGATGATCGTATTCGCCGTGCCCAAATCTATCGCTATTTCTTCTGTAAATGAAAAAAGTCCCATTCTTTTAGTTTAAAATTTGATTATAAGATATTTGTTAAATCTCTACCGAATAATTAGTGTTTAAAGTGTCGGAAACCAGTTGTCACCATCGACAGTCCGTTCCGGTTGCAGGAGTCGACAGAGTCTTGATCGCGGATAGAACCACCTGGCTGTATCACGGAAACAATACCGGCTTTTGCCGCCATTTCGACACAATCGGGGAAAGGGAAAAAGGCGTCCGATGCCATTACCGCACCCGTCAAATCGAAATTGAACGATTTCGCTTTTTCAATGGCTTGAGATAATGCACATACACGGGAAGTCTGTCCTGCGCCGCTTGCATACAGTTGTTTGTTTTTTGCTAACACAATCGCGTTAGACTTGGTGTGTTTCACTATTTTGTTTGCAAACAGCAAGTCTTCTATTTCGGTATCCGAAGGCGTTTTTTCGGTCACAACTTTCAAATCGCCCGACGTTTCCGTATGTACATCTCTATCCTGCATCAACACACCGTTTAGCAGTGAGCGGTATTGTTTCGGTTTTATGTCGGTATTTTTCGAAATCAAAATGATGCGATTTTTCTTTTGCGACAATACCTCCAATGCGTCCAAATCATAATCGGGTGCAATGATCACTTCAAAAAACAGTTTGTAGATTTCTTCTGCCGTAGTCCGGTCGATAGCGGCGTTTGTTACCAGTACGCCTCCGAAGGCCGACTCGGGATCGGCGGCCAAAGCGTCGTTCCATGCTTCGACCAACGTTGTACGCGAAGCCAATCCGCAGGTATTGTTGTGCTTGAGTATTGCGAAAGTGATGTCGTCAAACTCATTGATTAGATGAATGGCAGCGTCGATGTCAAGCAGGTTATTGTATGAAATTTCTTTTCCCTGTACTTTTTCAAACAATTCGTCGAAATTGCCGAAAAAGAATCCGCGTTGATGCGGATTTTCGCCGTAGCGCAGGATTGTCGAACAATCTTCTGCCCGACGGAAAGCACTCTGCCGGTCGTTATCGAAATAGTTGAAAATGGCGCTGTCGTAGCGCGAAGAAACCGAAAAAGCTTCTTTGGCAAACCACCGACGTTCTTCAAGACTCGTTTCCGCGCCTTTTTCGTTTAGGATGTCCCGCAATGGTGCATATTGCATTTGAGAGGCTACAATAACCGTATCTTGAAAGTTTTTTGCCGCCGCACGAATCAATGAAATGCCTCCTATATCGACTTTCTCGATGATTTTTTCTTCGTCTGTTTCGGTGGCAACGGTCGATTCAAACGGATACAAGTCGACGATAATCAAGTCTATTTCGGGAATATTGTATTCATTCAGTTGGCGAATGTCTTCATGATTGGATCGTCGGGCGAGGATTCCGCCGAAAATTTTCGGGTGCAACGTTTTTACCCTTCCTCCGAGTATCGACGGATATGAAGTCAATTCTTCCACCGGGCGACAAGGAAAACCAAGCGATTCGATAAATGTTTGCGTACCTCCGGTTGATAACAATTCGACTTTATTTTCGTGCAATTTCTTTATAATTGCAACTAAATTATCCTTTTGATAAACAGATATTAAAGCTCTCTTGATGCGTTTTATTCCCATAAATTGGAGCGGGTATTTGTGTTGTTTAACTTTGCCGCGCAAAGCTAATAAAAAATAGTTGTTTTGTCAATTAAAAATATAGAATAAACGTATATTTATTTCAACGGTTTTTCGGGTTAATAATTTGATTTTGAGTTTTCTGTTTTGAATTTATGTATATTTTATTCCTTCTACGGGTATACAAATACGGTCTGTTGCCGTCCTTCGTGAGAAGTCTCCCTTTCACTTGGGTCTGCTTCGGTGTCTTCGTTAAAGAAAGAGATAGATAAAGTAGTGGAGGGGAGTCTTTCCCTCGCTACAGCCGCCGTTGGCATCTTCCTTGAAGAAAGAGAAAGAGAATTAGGTGGGGGAAGTCTCCCCCTCGCTACAGCCCGCCTGCGGCGGTCTTCCGCTACCCCCTCGGCGGGGCGCTGCCCCGCAACGCCCCGTAAGACCGCGGTTATAGTGAAGAATGAAGAGTGAAGAATGATGAGTGATTCAACCTTCGTTGAGCGTATCTCTCCATTAAAATGGCACGAATCGTTCCATTTTAATGGGCAGAGGCGTGTCCTGGTAAGGACATGATGCATGTCCTAGTAATGGACATGATGCATGTCCTAGTAATGGACACGATGCATGTCCTAGTAATGGACATGATGCATGTCCTAGTAATGGACATGATGC
>JAIRTG010000131.1 GCA_031255055.1 Prevotellaceae bacterium | reverse complement strand
GAAGACCGGAAGTATCCCATCGAACTGAAGATCAATTACGGGGAAAAGTACCTCGAGGAGGGTCTCGAACAGACAGCCCGTTACATGGACACCCACTGCTGCAATGAGGGCTGGATGGTGGTCTTCGATCGTCGTCCGACCGTCGGTTGGGAGGACAAACTCTATATGCGCCGGGAAACCGTAAACGGTAATACGGTTACGGTGGTGGGGGTGTAGTATTTAGTGATTAGTGTTTAGTGTTTAGTGATTAGTGTTTAGTGATTAGTGATTAATTGTTAAACATGGCGAACTTGCTAAACACTAAACACTAAACACTAAACACTAAACACTAAACACTAAACACTAAACACTAATCACTAATCACTAATCACTAAACACTAATCACTAAACACTAAACACTAATCACTAAACACTAAACACTAATCACTAAACACTAATCACTATTTAATCACTGTCTTTCGGGGCGTTGCGGGGCCGCGCCCCGCAGAGGGGGGAGCGGAAGACCGCCCCCGGCGGGCGGTAGCGAGGGGGAGACTTCCCCCCCCCCCCTAAATTATCTTTCTCTTTGTCTTTCTCTTTAAGTGTAACGGACAGGTAGCCGTATGACGGATTGACTTTCATTTTTTGAAAATATTGGCGTTATAGCTCGTTCTTCGCGGTAAAATGACTAATTTAGTGTCGTGAGTTAGTTTAGTTTCAAAAATACTTCCGAACAGTTATGTCAACAAACAGATTTTACAAAGCAGGTTCCGTCTGCATGATGCTATTGGGAATTGTACATACCATTTATTTCTTGTTTTCGGTCATGCTGGAAGAGGGCGTTGTACACGAAACATTGGCGAATACAATCAAAAGGGGCGCGGTGTGGTTCGTGGGCGAACGCAGTTTACTTATCTATTACAGTGGTTATAGCCTTTCGATGGGCTTGTTGCTTATCAGCTACGGATTGCTGGCGCTGATGACCAATCGGACGACGAAAACGCAAATTCTATGCTTGGCCGTTTCGGCGGTGGCGTTTGTGATCTGCGTGGTGTGTTTTCACCTCTTGGCCTATTCGCTGATGGGATTGAGTACGCTTTTTTATTTGTGTTCGCTGTCGATAGAGGACGCCTGACGGCCATCGGTCATACTTCAGGATGGGGGTATCGCCCTTGTGTTTGGGTGATGCGACCGTATTTGATTGCGCGTTCGGGGCACCGATGAATACAGGCGGTACACTGAATACAGGCGTCTTTCCAGACAGGTCGCCCGGCTTGTAGCGAATAGCATTTTCCCGCTAAAAGCCCGGTTTAGTTGCTCGGCAACCCTGCCTGAATTGCCTGTTCCTGTAAAATAGCAGATCGTTTTTTTAGATTAATTTGTTTTGAGTAAGGATGTGCGCCATTTCGGTTTGTAGTTTCAGGGCTTGGGCACGGGCTTTTTCGGCAAAGTCGACGCCGTCTGATGCGTAGAGGATCCGGCGTGAAGAGTTGATTAGCAGTCCGCATGTTTCGTTTAAGCCGTATTTTGCCGCTTCTTCCAGACTGCCTCCCTGTGCCCCGACGCCTGGAACCAGTAGAAAATGATGCGGAACGATTTTCCGAATGTGGCTCAACATTTCGGCTTTCGTTGCTCCGGCGACGTACATTATATTGTCGTCGTTGCCCCATTCTTGCGATGTTTTCAGTACTTTTTCGAACAGTCGCTCGTTTGTTTCTGCCTCCCGCATCAGTTGAAAGTCAGAGGCGCCTTTGTTGGAGGTCAAAGCCAGCAGAATGACCCATTTGTTTTCGTACGCCAGGAAAGGTTTTACTGAATCTTCGCCCATGTATGGCGTAACGGTTACGGCGTCGAAGTCCATGTTTCCGAAGAATGTATGTGCATACATGGTCGAGGTGTTGCCGATGTCTCCGCGTTTCGCATCGGCTATGATGAACTGGTCGGGATAGTTCTCCTTGATATAGTCGACCGTTCGCTCCAGCGCATCCCACCCATGCAGACCGAGACTTTCATAGAATGCGAAATTGGGCTTGTAGGCAACGCATTGATCGGCTGTAGCATCAATGATCGCTTTGTTGAAGTTGAAAATCGCGTCGTCGCTTTTGTCGAACAGGTGTTCGGGAATTTTGACCGCGTCGGTATCCAGTCCTACGCAAAGGAAGGATCGTTTGCGCCGGATGTTTTCAAAAAGTTCGTTTTTAGTCATATCGGAAGTTTTTTGTGGTGTTATAAGGTTTGTTTTTTATGTTGTCGAAGTGGCTTAAAGTTCGCTTTCTTTTAATCTTTCGGCATTTTCGGCGATGATCAGTTTATCGATCAGGTCTCCGATGTTTCCGTTCATAAAGTCGGCGAGATTGTGTGTTGTGTGGTTAATCCGGTGGTCGGTTACCCGCCCTTGCGGATAGTTGTATGTGCGGATTTTCGCTGAGCGGTCGCCTGTCGAAACCATTGTTTTACGTTTGGAGGAAATCGCTGCGAGGTGTTCCTGCAATTTTATGTCGTAGAGTTTGTTCCGGAGCATTTGTAGCGCCATTTCTTTGTTTGCTAACTGCGAACGTGCAACCTGACATTGAATCATAATGCCGGTGGGTTTGTGTGTTAACTGTACTTTTGTTTCGACTTTGTTTACATTTTGTCCTCCCGAGCCGCTCGAACGGGCTGTTTGATATTCCAAATCGGCAGGATTGATTTCTACGTCTACTTCTTCGGCTTCGGGAAGTACGGCTACCGTTGCCGCCGAGGTGTGGACTCGTCCCTGTGTTTCGGTTTGCGGTACGCGCTGTACGCGGTGAACGCCCGATTCGTATTTCAAAATCCCGTAGACATTTTCGCCCGTCACTTCAAAAATGATTTCTTTGAAACCTCCGATGGTGCCTTCGTTTTCGCTTGTAACCTGAATTTTCCAGCCTTTCGACTCGATGTATCGGGCATACATTTTAAATAAATCGCCGGCAAAAATGGCGGCTTCGTCGCCGCCTGTTCCGCCGCGTATTTCCATCGTGGCATTTTTGTTGTCTTCGGGGTCGGCGGGAATCATCAGCAGTTTAATGTGCTCTTCTATCGACGGTATTTTAATTTCCAGTTCGTCGATTTCGGCTTTTGCCATTTCGCGCATTTCGGTGTCGTGCTCCGTTGTCAATATGTTTTTGGCTTCGCTGAGGTTCGCCAAAGCGGTACGGTATTCGTTTCCTGCGTCGATGATTTTTTCCAGTTCGCTGTATTCTTTGTTGAGTTTGACGAAGCGTTTCATATCGGCAATGACCGCGGGGTCGGTAATCAGGGTCGATATTTCGTCGAATTTGTGTTGTAATCCTTCTAATCGCTCCGATAGCTTGTTTTCAGACATGTTGTTTTTAGGGGTTGATAAAACTTATTTTTCAAGTTCTTTTCGGATGTTTTGCAAGAACTTCACGAAACGCCATTCGAGGTTTTCTCGGTATTGCTTAAAGGTCATCAGGTTGTAGGGCATTGACAGTTTTACGTCGACTGCAAATGTAAGCTGAACAGTGTCGGCCGTTTTTTGAACAACGTTCAGTTCCGCAACTACCTTGCTGATGACTTCTTCGCACTCTAACATTTCGTAGCGCAAAATTACACTATTATCCGGTTTGACCTCCTTTCGCAGTTGTGTTTTGTAATTAATATTCTCAAAATGTTTCCCCAACATGCCTACATTGATGGCCATCACGCCGTTGACGGTGTTGTTTGTCTTGTTGTAATCGTGCGATTTGATGTTGAACTCGATGAAACTGTCTTTTTCGCCCTGTAGCTTGATGCCGGTAAGCGCCCATCCGAAAAGCGGGGGAATGTTATGATTGTACTGGTCAATAAATTTGTCGATAACAGTCAAGGCCTTTTCGTTGCTTGATTTTATATCCAGACTGACGGTTGTCCGGAACAGACCTTTGGTTTTGGAAGATGATTTTTGTGTGTTTTGAGACGGTAGTACGCCGGCAAAACAAATTGCTGCGGTTAGAATGATGAGCTTTTTCATTGTTTTTATACTTTAAAATGTTCTACAAATCACGTTTCATGGCCTCTTCTTTCAAATTTTTTGCCAGTTGCTCAAAACGCCATTCGAGATTTTGCCTGTAACGTTTTTGGGTGATGAAGATATTAAAAAACCAACCAAATTTAACCTGTACATCGAGTCTGCACAAGGCGTTTGTATCGTTTTCGCGGGTGATGGTAAAGGTGGCGCCCGCTTCTTTGATGAAATTCGTTGCTTTCAGAATGTCGTATTGTACCACTATTCGTTTGTTGCTCACCTCTTTTTTATACATCTTTCCGTCGATGCCGATGTCTCTGAAAGTAATGATTTTAGGAATAATTGCATCCATTTTTCCGTGAATCATTTTCGTTTTCTCGTCATATTCGCTCGATTTGAGGTGATAGACAATCAACTCATCGCCTTCGCCTTGTAGTCCCATCCCTTTGAAGGCCCAGGTGAACAGTTGCGGCAGATCGCTTCCGAACTGTACGATGAAATCGTCCATGATGCTGCTTGTAGCCTTTTCGGAGGCTTCGATCGGAACAACGCAGGAGGTGATGAAACGGCCGTTTTCGTACCTTGTTTCGATTGTTTCATGTTGCGAAGCCGCGATTTCTACAAAAACGGCGCAAAGTAAAAAGAAAGGTGTCAATTGCAATTTTTTCATAAAATCGTGGAATAAATAGTACATACCGGGTTCAAATACGGTACAAAAATAAGCTATTATATAGATATATTCGATTTCGACAACTTAATCCGAAATTCGGTCGTATTCATCCGCATCAAATTATCATAAAAAAAGAAGGCTGAAATTTCAATCTGTATTTTAGCGTTAAAAAAATAAATTGAGTTATAACTGTTTTGAAATTTATTGGCTTTTACTGAAAATATTACAACCGTTTCTACGTATTTCCACTACATTTGCCCGAAATCTTTTTAATACTCATATCATTTTGAATTTTTTTTATATTATGAAAAAAGCATTACTCATTTTCACAGCATTGTTTTTGACTGTTTCTCTTGCAGGTCAAAACAGGCAGGAACACGAACCGACATCTGAAAGCGCCGACCGTTTTAGCATCCCCACACGTTTTAAGAGTCCCACAGACGAGATTGCAGATACGATCATTTGGGCCAATATGAATGGTAACATTGTTGTTACGGATATTAAGGGAAATGTACACGATATACAAGCCTATTTGGATGAGGGAAAAACCGTAATTATAGACTATTCCACCGTTTGGTGCGGCCCGTGTTGGGAATTACACCACAGCGGCCAACTTGATGAATTGTACAAAAGATTTGGCCCCAACGGTACGGAAGCAACAGATATGGTTCTGTTGTGGGTAGAAATTGACGATAGAAGCACTCTCAACGACATTCGGGGTGGTGATGGGAAAAATAACTCTCAAGGAGACTGGACCAAGGCGAGTGACGGAAGTGAATGGCCGATTCCCATCATCAATGACGTGAAGGGATCGCCTTCTCTGGATCCTTTAATTGAATTGTACAAAGGGGTCGTTCCTACCATTATAATGATACATCCGAACGGTGCGGCAAAAGACGTTTTCAAAGAGGTTTGCTTGTTGAGTGCGGATGATGTACGTGCATTGGTCGGAATCCATCCCGATGAGAATGATAAGCCTGTTTTATACTCATTCGGCGGAACCGAACAAAATTATGTCGGACAGGAAAACAAATTCTATATGTCCTATTTCGGCATAAACACCGATGTCACATGGACATTTCCCGACGGTACGCCGGCAACAACAGCGGAAAAAACGGTGAATCCCGTATGGAATGAAGCAGGAACGTATGATGTAAAATTGGAAGTAGCGAATGCGGGCGGAAAGGTCGAAATGAATCATACGATTGAAATTGTTGATTTTCCTGAAAACTTGGATGATAAGATTGTTGATTTTGAGTCGGTCATGTTTGTAGAAAGCAACACTTTCGCTTCCGACTTGTTCCCGTATAACTGGATAGCCGTAAATAAAGACAACGGAAATGTACTTGGCACCTTCGTTCCTTATGGCGTAAGAGACAGAAGTTCATTCGTCGTTGTTGATAAAAGGATTGTTGAACCCGAATTAGTTTCTGCGATTGATCCCTATGAAGGAAATAAATGTATTATGTCGATAGCCAACCTCAATGCTATAAAAAATAATGACTGGTTAATTTCTCCGAAAATACAACTGCGCGATGAGTCAAGCATTAGCCTCTATGTAAGAAGCGGCGGACCGGAATCATACGGAGCAGAAGAATATCAGATTTCAGTATCAACCACCGATGAAGATCCGGCTGAATCCACATTTACATCCACATTTGAAGTCGTCGGCGAAAAAAGAACCGCGCCTTTTGAATGGACACAAGTTGAAGTCGATCTGTCGGCCTATAACAATCAGGAAGTATATATTGCGATAAACAACGTAGGAAGGGATCATTACACCTTTTTGATCGACAACATCGAAGTGAAAACAAGGGTTGCTAACGCTGTTGACAGACTTTTAAGCGACCGATTCGGCATCTATCCGAATCCGGCCAAAAACACGGTCAACATCAACTGCCCCGGCCTGTCCGGCATACAACTTTTCGACATACAAGGAAAAGAAGTGATGAGCGTAGCAGCCAATTCGGAAAACGAAACAATCAACGTCTCCAACCTGCCCGAAGGACACTATTTGGTAAGAATTACGACCAAAGAAAATAAATTCGGTACACAAAAAATAACCGTTATCAAAGAATAGAAGCGGATATAAAATAGCATTAGTTCTGTTTTACTGCTATAGATTACTGTTGAAAGATACCGTCGGAGGCTTTTCTTCCGGCGGTTTCACTTTACGAACGTATCATTAAATTATCAGAAAAGACAATACTAAAACGTCAATCCGAATATGGATAATTGGAAAAACAAATACATTGTAACGGTTTTGAAACCTGTTAACCTTTGGTGAAAATAATGTAAATAGTTTAATTTTTTCCACTTACATTTGCTCCGAACTTTTTAATAATACGTCACACTAAAATTATTTATTATGAAAAAATCTTTACTCATTTTAGGAACATTATTTCTAACAATTTCTGTTATAGGACAGAACAGAGAAGAACATCTTCTCGTGCCAAGTAGATCCGGCAGTTTTAAAAGCCCCGCCGCAATCATTGAGAATTGGGCCAATATGAAAGGTAATATTGTAGTCACGGATATTAAGGGAAATGTACACGATGTACAAGCCTATTTGGACGAGGGAAAAACAGTCATCATCGACTATTCCACCGTTTGGTGCGGCCCGTGTTGGCAACTACACCACAGTGGCGTACTCGATGAATTGCACAAAAGATATGGCCCCGACGGTACAAACGAAATCGTTATTTTGTGGATAGAAATTGACGATAATACCACTCTCGGCAACATTCAGGGTAATGGCGGTAACAACTCTCAAGGAGACTGGACCAAGGCGAGAGACGGAAGTGAATGGCCGATTCCCATCATCAACGACGTGAAGAGATCACCTTCTCTGGATCCCCTTGTTGAATTGTACGAAGGATTTGTTCCTACTCTTTTTATGGTATGTCCAAGTGGAGCATACAGAGATATTGGCGATGAACTTAGAGGCCCTGACGGCGTAAATGTTACCTATTCATTACTTGGAACTTGTCCGGAGAATACATCTTCACCCGTCATATCTCCATTAAGCGGGCCTATGGAAAATTATGTTGCAAGAGAAAATGAATTCAAGGCATCCTTTTTCAGTCTCGACGACGCCACGGCAACGTTGACATTCGACGGCGGTGCGCCGGACACTAAAACATGGACTGCCAAAGGCGGAACGAAAACCGCATCAACAGAAACCGCTGCAACTGTTACATGGGAGAAAGCAGGAACGTATGAAATAAAATTGGAAGTAACGAACGCCAACGGAACAGCAGAAAAGACGCAGACTATCGAAATATTAGATGTGCCGACTGATTTGGATGATAAAGCGGTTGACTTTGAAGCAATAATGGCCACAGGCGCTTTCGCCGCAGACTTTTTCCCCCATAGCTGGATAGGCATAGACAAAGACAAGGGAAATGTGTGGGCGGACTTTCACCCTCAAGGTATGGCAGGTCAATCCTCATTCGTCATTGTTGACAAAAGGGCTATTGATAGTCTCGACGTTCCTTCCATTGAACCGTACGAAGGGAATAAATGTGCTCTGTCACTGGGCAATCAAAAAGGGATAAGAAATAATGACTGGTTCGTTTCTCCGAAGATACAATTGGGTGACGAGTCAAGCATCAGCCTCTATGTGAGAAGCGGATGGGAAATCCCCAACGCAGGCGAAGCATATCAAATCGCAGTATCAACCACCGATCAAGATCCGACTGCATCCACATTTACATCCACATTCACACCTGTCGGCGGAAAAAGAACCGTGCCTTATGTATGGACAAAAGTTGAAGTCGATCTGTCGGCCTACAACAACCAGAATGTATATATTGCGATAAACAACGTAGGAAAGGATTATTTCACCTTTTTGGTCGACAACGTCGAGATAAAAACATCAGCTACCACCTCGGTTAACCGGCTTTTAAGCGACCGGTTCGACATCTATCCGAATCCGGCCAAAAACACGGTGCACATCAACTGCCCCGATCTGTCCGGCATACAACTTTTCGACATCAGGGGAAAAGAAGTGATGAACGTAGCAGCCAATTCGGAAAACGAAACAATCAACGTCTCCAACCTGCCCGAAGGACACTACTTGATCATGGTTAGAACCAAAGAAAATAAATTCGGTACACAAAAAATAACCGTCATCAAAGAATAGCATAAACCCGGACAGTACATCGTTTCTACAAATCAAGTAGGAGGAAAATAAAGCCGTTTTCCTCCTACTTCATTTTTCTCCTGCTCGATTACGGGCGCCTTGTCCTTACGTATGAAAAAATTCAAAACAGCTTCTTAGAAATTTAACCAACCGAACACATTACAACCATTTTAAGCACGATGCACTTTTAATGAAAATGGTACCGGATAAGTTTATTTTCTCCACCGGCATTTGTTTTGAATCTTTTTAAATAATATGTCACACTAAAAAAATTTTTATGATGAAAAAATCGTTACTTATTTTAGCAACACTGTTTCTAACCGTTTCTGCCACAGCTCAGGACAGAAACGAACGTCATCCCGTACCAAGCAGATCGGGCAGTTTGAAAAGCCCGGCAAACGTCGCAAATTGGGGCAATATGAACGGCAATTTTATCGCCGCAGACATCAACGGAAACGAACACAATTTACAAGCCTATTTAGATGCGGGGAAGACGGTCATCATCGACTATTCCACTGTATGGTGTGGTCCCTGCTGGCAATTCCACGAGAGTGGCATTCTCGATGAGTTGCACAACAACTACGGCCCCGACGGGACAGACGAGCTGGTGATATTATGGATAGAAATTGACGCCAAAACCACACTCGACAACATTCGAGGCGACGGCGGCAACGATTCGCGAGGCGACTGGACAAATGGAGGGGCATGGCCGGTACCGATCATCAACGACGTGCCGGAAAGACTTTGTCTGGCGCCTTTCGCCGAATTGTTTGAAAATTTAGTTCCCACCATTTTTATGGTATGCCCAAGCGGTGCATATCGCGAGATTACCGTAGAAATTTGGAGTCCTGACGGAGCCGATCTTGTCTACTCGTTACTGGGTGACTGCCCCGACGAGACCTCTTTTCCTGTCGTATCCACATTAAGCGGGCCGGTAGAAAATTATGTTACAAGAGGAAATGAATTTGAGGCCTCATTTTTCAGCCTCAGCGACGCCACCGCCACCTTGACATACCAAGGCGGTACGCCGGCCAATACCACTTGGAAGTCACCGGGTGGAACGAAAACCGCATCAACAGCAGCCGCTACAACCGTTACATGGGAGAAAGCAGGAACGTATGACGTAAAATTGGAAGTAACAAACGCCAACGGTACGGCAAAAAAAATGCAGACAATTGAGATATTCGATATTCCGGACACAGATGATAAAACAATTGATTTTGAAGCAATCATGACCGGAGGCGTTTTTGCTGAAGACTTTTTCCCCTACAATTGGATCAGCGTGGACAAAGACAACGGAAGGGTGTATGAGACTTTCAGAGAACAGGGTGTAGCAGGTCTATCCTCGTTCGTCATTGCCGACAAACGAATAGTTGAAGACGAATACCGTCCTTTTATCGAGCCGTATAAAGGGAACAAATGTGTCATGTCGATGGCCAACCACAGTGGGACGACAAATGACGACTGGTTCATTTCCCCAAAGATACAATTGGGCAGCGAATCGAGCATAAGTCTCTATGTGCGAAGTGGCGGAGATAAAGACTGGGGAGCTGAAGAATACCGGATTGCAGTATCAACCACCGATCAGGATCCGGCTTCATTCACAGCCATCGGCAAAACGAGAACCGCACCCTTCAAATGGGAAAAAGTGGAAATCAATCTGTCGGCCTACAACAATCAGGCAGTATATCTTGCGATAAACAATGTGGGAAAAGATCATTACACCTTTTTGATCGACAACATCGAGATAAAAACAAAAACCGCCAATTCCGTCAACCGGCTCTTGAGCGACCAATTCCACATCTATCCGAATCCGGCCAAAAATACGGTACACATCAACTGCCCCGACCTGTTCGACATACAACTTTTCGACATCCGGGGAAAAGAAGTGATGAACGTAGCAGCCAATTCGGACAACGAAACGGTCGACGTATCCAACCTGCCCGAAGGACACTATTTGATACGGATTACGACCAAAGAAAATAAATTCGGTACCCATAAATTGACCGTTATCAAAGAATAATAATCGGGAAACGGCCATGTACGGCTTCGACCGGTATACGACCAAAAAAAGTCGGAGTCACGTGTAGCTTGATGTAGAAAACACATCAAATTATCAGAGAACGCACTGTTAAAACAGCAATCCGAATTTGAATATTTTGAAAAAAAACCACATCGTAATGATTTTGAAATATATTAACTTTCGGTGAAAATAAGACGGTCACTTCTGATTTTTCCACCTACATTTGCTCCGAACTTTTATTTATTAATCATACGTCACACTAAAATTTTATTTATTATGAAAAAATCGTTACTTTTTTTAGCAATTTTATTTTTGACCGTTTCTGTTACAGGACAGAAAAAAAATGCACCTCATTCCCTGCCCACCACTTCCGACAGCGCCAAAAGCCCTGCAAACGAAATGGTATGGGCCAATGTAGACGGCAATTTTATTGCCACCGATATTAACGGAAACGAACACAATTTGCAGGCTTACTTAGACGCCGGAAAAGCGGTCATTGTCGACTATTCTGCGGTCTGGTGTCATCCCTGCTGGCAATTTCACGAAAGCGGTACGCTCGAACAATTACACAACAACTACGGCCCCGGCGGTACGGACGAATTGGTTGTATTATGGATCGAAATCGACCACAACACCACCCTCGACGACATTGAGGGGAAAACCGACCGGTCTATAGGAGACTGGACGGATGGTGGGACATGGCCCGTGCCGATCATCAACGACGGATTCGGCAGACCTTGTCTGACGCCTTTAGCCGAACTGTACGACGAATCTTTTCCCACTATTTTTATGGTATTTCCCAACGGGGCGTATAGAAATATTACCTCCGAAATCAGGGAATCCGACGGGGCCGATCTTATCTATTCATTACTTGGTTCTTGTCCCGACGAGACCGATCCGCCCGTTATCTACACATTGAATGAGATTACGCAAAATTGTGTCGGTGGAAAAAACGAATTTAAAGTCGCCTACTTCAGTGTAGGAAACACCACCGCCACGTGGACGTTTCAAGACGGTACGCCGCCTGTCGCGACAGGAAAATCGGCAATCGCCACATGGGATCAAGCGGGAACGTATGAAGTGAATTTTAAGCTGACAAACCCCGCAGGGACAGTAGAACGGACGCAAACCATTGAGATAATCGATCTGCCGGTCGACGTGGACGATAAAACGGTCAATTTTGAGACCGCAATGCTTGGAAGTAACTTTGCCGCCGACTTCTCGCCGTATAACTGGATAACGATAGATAATGACAACGGCAGCATCTATCCAGAGTATGCACCTTATGGACTATCGGGCAAATCCGCGTTTGTCATCGCCGACATAAGCATCATCGGACGAGACGACCAGCTATTAATTTCGATGATCGAGCCCTATGAAGGAAATAAATGTGCCATGTCGATGGCCAACTTCGATAAGAACAATGACGACTGGCTCATTTCTCCCAAAATACAACTGGGCGATGAATCGAGCATAAGTCTCTATGTAAGGAGCGGACTGGAATATGCCGGAGAAGAAGAATATCAAATTGCGGTATCGACAACCGATCAGGCTCCGGCTTCATTCACGGTTATCGGCGGAAAAAGAACCGCGCCTTTTGAATGGACACAAGTTAAAGTCGATCTATCGGCCTACGACAATCAGGAAGTACATCTTGCGATAAACAACATAGGAAACGATCATTTCACCTTTTTGGTCGACAATATCGAGATAAAAACAAAAAATGTCAGTTCGGTCAACAGGCTCTTGAGCGATCAATTCGACATCTATCCGAATCCGGCCAAAAACACGGTACACATCAACTGTCCCGACTTGTCCGACATACAACTATTCAACATACAGGGAAAAGAAGTGATGAACATAGCAGCCGATTCGGACAACGAAACGATCAACGTCTCCGACCTGCCCGAAGGACACTATTTGCTCATGGTTAGAACCAAAGAAAATAAATTCGGCACCCAAAAAATAACCGTTATCAAAGAACAGCATTAAATTGTACGGATCACCGACATAGTCGGTACAAATAAGAGAAATCGCCGGAAATTTTTTTTCGGCGATTTTATTTTTGAGGGTGCGCCATTGTCTTTTTTTCCGGCGATTGGCACTTGCCCCTTTGTGAATGGTTAGGGCGGGATATTGAGGGTATTGGAGAGGGTAGGGGAGAGATATTTAGTAGGGGGAAGTCTCCCTCTCGCAACAGCCCGACGTGTGGTCTTCCTTGAAGAAAGAGAAAGAGAAAGAAAATTTAGGGGGGGGGGAAGTCTCCCCCTCGCTTCAGCCGCCTACGGCGTCTTCCGCTACCCCCTCTGCGGGGCGCTGCCCCGCAACGCCCCGAAGATAGTGATGAGTGATTAGTGATTAGTGATTAGTGATTAGTGATTAGTGATTAGTGATTAGTGATTAGTGATTAGCAAGTTCGCCATGTTTAACAATTAATCGTTAATCACTAATCACTAATCACTAATCACTAATCACT
>JAIRTG010000124.1 GCA_031255055.1 Prevotellaceae bacterium | reverse complement strand
TAAAGGCTTTTAGAAGACAGTTTAGAGGAGTTTCCGATATTCCATTCTTCTTGTTTAGATTAGCAAACTTATGCGCATAACTGAAGATAAATACAACCGGGTTTTCGGACTGACCCCCTTTTTGGTGTCTTTTGGCATGGATAAAATACAAATAAAAAAGCCCACAAATCATTGACTTGTAGGCTTTTGTCCACTTGTTGTCTGGTTTTGTCCAGGCCTTCCAGCGGAGAGAGAGGGATTCGAACCCCCGGTACCTCTCAGTACAACGGTTTTCAAGACCGCCGCAATCGACCACTCTGCCATCTCTCCGAAAATGCTTCTCTTTTCAAAAGCGGTGCAAAGATACAGTTTTTTTACTAATACGCAAATATAATTTTCCGGGAGGCAATAATATTTTTGATAAAATTTTAAAAGGCATTCTAAATATGCTCGCAAACATTGTTTTGACACAAAAGGAATGAGAGCGTTCTATCCTTTTCTATAACTAATTTGCAAACAGATTGATTTTAATTGTTTGCAGATGGTGAATTATTCTTCTTTTCGCACCCATTTTGCCGGATGGGAACTCATTTCTTTTTCGCTGCGTTTTGAATCAGTTCTTGCGGCTTTTGTTCCAATAGGGGATACTCATTCACGTCCCAGATTTCCTCAAATTCCCAATTTGCCCTCAGCGTCAATTTTTTATTATAATAAAAAACATCTTCGGGATGCTTGTGCAAGCGGAAATCGCCGGGGTCCCATTTTCCATTGCCATTTTCGTCGATAAACAACCGGACATAATAATCGCCGGGACGGATATGCTCAAAAATCGTCCATTCTTCTTCTGCCGGTTTTATAGAAATGACCTTATCTTTTGCGTCCAAAAGTTGAAAAACTGCTTTTGGATTGGGCTCTTTCAACTGGACTTTCAGTGTTGAATATTCCAACAGCGAACGGATTTTAAATGTAGAATTCAACTTGTCGCTTATCAATCCGTAAATACTTACAAAAGCGGCCGAATCAATTTCCAATTTGTAAGATTCTTCGGCTTCCCATTCATAGGCCAACGAATATTTCATTTTTGTAGAGTCAACAGGCTCCCAAGCATATTTCAAAGGAAGAAATAACGTATCCGCTTTTTGGCTCAGATGAATAAATGAGGTGTCAATATCTGCCAGCGGCGCATCAAAAGAGAGAATCACCGGATTGTAGATTTCAAAAACCGATGTGATGTTTGTCGTAAATTTAAGCGGCTCTTTAGGCGGTGGCGCTGTGGCGTTTTTTTGATTTTTCTGCGAATGTGTATTTTCCCTCACGCGCCTTTTCCCAATTTTAATTGTATCTGTAGTTGATTCCAAATTGAAAAGAGAATCCGTTTTCAGATAAGTCATTTCCAGTTTTAAAGTATCCATACTCCAAACCAGCGAATCGGTCAGCCAATAAGTGAGCGTATCCAACGTATTATTTTTCTGCAATAGATATTTATTTTCCCAGTCGAAATTGATAGGTTTCAATTCGGGAAGCGCCGTAAGCTCGGTGTTGAAAAACAAGGTAAATGCAAATTCTTTCTGCCGTTCGTATTTTACGAAATACTGTCTCTTTTTGTTCTCAATAAAATAACGCAACAACACATCATCGGGCAAAAATTTTGTTGCCATAAAAGTATGTATAGTGTCGATTGTCAGCGAGTCCACCCATAAAGTATCCTGCACTTCTATCCTCGTAAATGAAGGCCTAATCAGCGAATCGTGCATTGCCAACCCTTCGCCCGGCTGGTGATAATAATTCCTGTTTGTATCACCCAACCCGAAAATCCGATACGTTCCTTCTTTAATATTGCTGATTGTAAAAATGCCGTTTTCATTACTTTTAGCAATTCTCATAAACGGTTTTTTCTGAAAAACGGAATCGGCATTTTCTTCATAAATCCCAATGATGATGCCTGAGATAGGGTTCAAATCTTCGGCATTGATTATTTTTCCCGAAATTTGCAGCGTATCAATTTCATTCCCTGTGGAAAAAGCAAAAACATAATCACTCAAGGGATTTTTCTCATTCAAGTCCACAATCGCGTTCCCGAAACTGATCGAATAAGTAACACTATCTTTCAAATCCTCGTTGAATTTCACAAAAACACGTTTAGCGACTGCGCGAATATCGGGATTTTTTTGTTGCGGGGGCGAAATGACGATGTTTTCCGTCATATTTTCGATAGAAACATTTTCGTCAAAATAAATCTGAATCTGATTCGATAAAAAATTCAATGAGCCATTTTCAGGAATCGAACGCATCACGCTCGGCGGGGTTTCATCTTTTGGGCCTCCTGTCGGTCCGGGACCCTTGTTGGCGCACGCATAAACAATACCCGCACATCCAACAAAGCAAAATATATTTTTTAGAATTTCTTTTAAATGCATTTTAGCGCTTGTTTTATTTATAATTCATTTTCAGAATTTTGTGCCCTATACGGCAATATAAACATTTCTTATCTTCGCAATATTGTTTTTTCAATTGCAACAGCGCTTGCGAGTCTGCTGCATTGTCAACCGGAATATTCAAATCGCGCCATTGTTTTACGACCGAATTTTCTTCGGGTTTCAATTGTTCGAGAAAAGCTGCCGCCCTGTCTTTGTACTCCTGATTTTCCTTCAGCGTACCGTAAGCATACAAAAACGGGACAATTGTGTTAATTATAATCGTATCGACCGCTTTTTTTCCTAATTGTTTTGCTTTTTTGCTGCTTGTTTTTGCAAATCGGTAATGCTCAAGCCAATAACCGGAAACTTTACAATCGAAGACCGATTTCACGCCATTCAAATCCTGTTTTTCCAATATTTTTGAAAATAATTTTGACGAATTATGAATCAAGTCGGCAAATTGGGCAATTCTGACATGCGGAAAATTATCGGGACGCAGGCGCGCCATTTTCCAGACAGCCCCATCAACAGGCTTCAATTGATACTTTTTCGCCAAAAAATCATATTCTTTTCTTAAACTGTCAACATATTCATCCGTTTCGTCCGTAAACAACAAGCCCGATTGGCCAAACAGCAAAGCTTCTATTTGAAATAAATTGTTTTTGTGCTTTGCCAAAACCGAAAGCGGAAGCGATTGAGCTGTTTGTTCAAAAGCCTGTCCGTTTGTTCCGAATCCAAAATTTCGGGCTGATACAATATACAACGCTTCTTCCCAATGAAAATGGCTGTTTTTCAGCCGATTTTCAATTTCGCTCGTTTTTTGCGACAAACGTTCGACCAGTAGCGCATTTTTCCAGTCACGAATGTATATCGCCGGAATGTCAGCTATTTCATCTGCGCAAGCAATCTGTTTGTTTTGCCGGTACAGTTCGTTTGCTTTCCGTTCTATTCCTTCGGAAACCTGCAATTCCAATTGAGGAATTTTTTCGCCGTTCTGCCTGAAAATATCGGTATCCGCAATCTCCACCACATGCAGTATCACATTGTTATAGTGTTTGTCCTTTTCATGCCCGTGCCTGAACCAATCGGATGAGCGGCGATGTATTTCAACATTTCCCGCCCACAAAGTATCATCGATTTTGATTTTGGCATTGAAAAAATCAGGCCCTGCGTCTGTATTCGGTTTTCCGGCGTCAATTATTTCAACAGCCTTATTGTCGGGCGTTTTCAGTTTATAAACCGAAAAAAGCTTGTACTGCCACACATAATGCAAAAGAGCTTCTCTCATAGCGATAAAAAGTTTATGGTTAAAAAAAAGAAACTGCCGATTACAAATGAATCGGTTTTATAATAATCCGTATTCGTATTGTTGTGAATTCCAAAATTCTATTGCCTGCGGCAACGCTGCAAGCACATTGTTTTTTGCTTTGATGGAATCATGAAAAACGACAATGGAACCATTTCTTGAATGTCGCTTCACTTTGCTCAGGACTTCGTCGGGCAACAACCGCTGACTGTAGTCGTAACTAATTATATCCCACATGATAATTTCATAGTCGGTTGCCAGTTTTTTTTGCTGTTCCTGTGTCATTTTTCCATAAGGCGGACGAAAAAGCTTGCTGTCGATATATTTTGACGCATATTTTACATTGTCACAATATTCCGAAAGACCGGTATTTTTCCCTTTTAAATGATTAAAAGTATGATTTCCCGTTTTGTGCCCACGCTCCAATATCTCCTGATATAATCCGGGGTGTTTTTTTACATTTTCCCCTATACAAAAAAATGTGGCTTTCCATGCATATTCATCCAAAATATCCAGTACCAAAGGCGTCACTTCCGGCACGGGCCCATCATCGAAAGTAAGATATATTTTCCGTTCTTTCGGATTTTTCCGCCAAACTCTATTGCCTAAAAACGAGCGCAGGATGCTTGGAAATTGTAATTCCATTTTTATTTTGCGTATAAATTATAAAAACGTTCAAATTGAGAAGCGTATTTCAGGTAATGTTCTTCCCGTCCTGTTTCCTTCCATATCATCAACGCCTGATTCAGCAATGCGATATTTTGGCGTATTTCATTTGTGATGCTGTTCATATAAGCAGGTTCCAATCCAAATGACCAATTGAGAAATTCTATGCTATTATTGGCAATGACAAGCATTATTTCATCTCCTTTTTCATTTTCGCCGAGGTTGTAATAGGCTTCCGCCAAAAACGAAGAAACATAATCATGTCCGATGGTAGTTCCCGGAAGCACTTCATTGCAATAGTCCAACGCCTTCAATGCCCGAACAGAATCTCCCTGCTCAATTAGCACATTTATCAAATGAGCGAACATGTAACGATGTGTACGGCACATGCGCAGTATTTGTTCATCCAAATAAACGCGCGGGTCGCTGACATTTCCGTAACGGAATTTATTCATCATATTATCGTATGTTTCATCCACATTAACCTGCTCTCTTTCTTCGTTTCCTTTAATCGGCAGAATTTGATAAGCCAATCCGGTCAATTCAAAATGCCCTTTTTGTTTCAATCCCAAATAATAACTATCGCCTACAGTTGTTGCAAAATACATCGGGCGTTTCCATTTGTTTTCGTTCAGCATTTCGATGACCATGATTTCACTTTTGTTCAGGCCGTAGCCCAAATCTATTTCAATTTGCGGAACGATTTCATCACGTCTTTCTTCAGGCAGCGTTCCGCTGTTGATAACATCATCCGCATTAACGGGAATGATCAATTTATTTGACGGAATAATCGACATGCCCCTGTATTTGGTTCCGGGATCATCGTCCCGCACAAAGTCGAAAGCCTGTTTTACGGTAAGAGGTGTATTCAGCATTTTTTGCACCGAAACGACATCATTCTTACCCATGATATAATCTTTCGGCTCCCACGATATTGGCAACGGTTCCGACTCGTAAGCGCCGCGTTTCATCTGGTCGATATACCAATCTGTTGCCAAATAACTGAGGTTACATACACGGACGTCGGTTCTAAATCCTTCCACTTCCAGATTGTACCACAGCGGGAAAGTGTCGTTGTCGCCGTTGGTAAATATTATGGCATTGGGCTTGGTTGACATCAGATAGTTTCCGCCGAAATCGCGCGCCGCCGTTCTGCCGCTACGGTCATGATCGTCCCAGTTTTGCTGTGCCATCAGCGCTGGCACACCAAGGCAGAGCAGGGTTATTGCAATCGCACTGACAGGCCTCGGTAAAAATTTATTCGCCGAGCGAATAAGCGTCAGCACTCCCAATCCGATCCAAATGGAAAAAGCATAGAAAGAACCTGCATACGCATAATCACGTTCGCGGACTTGCAAAGGCGATTGATTCAGATAAACCACAATTGCCAAACCTGTTAAAATAAAAAGGAACAGCACAATCCAAAAACCTTGTACGCCCTTTTTTCCGCCGTTGATATGGAAAAATATCCCTAAAATACCAAGCAACAAAGGAAGCATAAAATAGACATTCCGCCCTTTATTATTTGCCAGTGACGACGGCAGGTTATCCTGATTGCCTACCAGCTTATTATCAATAGATTTAATGCCCGTAATCCAGTTTCCGTTCGTGATTTCGCCTTGACCTTGTATGTCATTTTGGCGTCCGCTAAAATTCCACATAAAATAACGCCAATACATAAATCCGACTTGATAAGTCATGAAAAAACGCAGGTTTTCGCCGAAGGTGGGCCTTATGGCCGATTCCTGCCCGCCGCACTCATCGTAAGATATCCGTTGGCCTTTCACTTTTCCCCAATACTCATATTCTTTTATATGCTCGGATTTTTGGCTGTACATTCTCGGAAAAAGCATTTTAAAATCATCGTTATAATGATAAATCGTTTTATGCCCTGCAATAATGTATTCGTCTTTCTCGTCAGGCGACGTTTTTGGTTTGGGAGCATAAATGGCCGCTCCTTCGCTTTGATCATATACACAATATTTCCCGTCGGAAACCCTATTCATCGGTGCACTGTAAATTGCTCCGTACAGTCGCGGCGTATCCCCATATTGATCGCGGTTTAAGTACGATTTTAAAGCAAAAACATTGTCGGGAGAGTTTTGATCCATTGGCGGGTTTGCCGCCGAACGGATAACGATAAGGCTATACGAAGAATATCCAATCAGCATAACCGAGGCCATGATAACAATGCTGTGTACCCAACGAATATTGATTTTGGATTTTTTTACATAAAAATACGCTATCATTGCGATGATGACAAGCACGCCGATGAGTTTATTTGTTCCCAAAAATGGTATTCCCGTCAATGTAAGGGACAGGATAAATGAGACGGCAACCCGGACAAGACTCCTGTTGGCGCTTGTTTCGTACATAGCCCAAATCAATGAACCGAGCGTCAAAAGGATATAAACCAGAACGCCCGTATTAAAGGGGCAACTCAGCGTGTTTACGAAAAACAGCTCGAAATTGGCGGCAATATCCACAAATCCCGGAATCAGTCCGTACAACACGAATGCCAAAATAAATACGGAAATCAGCAGTGTCAAAATCAATCCTTTGAGGGATGGTTGGTATTTTTTGAAATAATACACCAACACAATTGCCGGAATTGTCAGCAAATTAAGCAGGTGGACACCGATGGAAAGTCCCATCAAATAAGCAATCAGAATCAGCCAGCGGTCAGAACCCGGATTATCGGCATTTTTTTCCCATTTTAATATCAGCCAGAATACAACAGCCGTAAAAAGCGATGAATAGGCATAAACTTCGCCCTCAACTGCCGAAAACCAGAATGTATCCGAAAAAGTATAAGCCAGCGCACCGACCATACCCGCGCCAAGTATCCCGATTGTATTTGCCACCGTATAATCGCTGTCCGATTTTATCACCACCTTTTGAGCCAGATGCGTAATTGTCCAAAACAGGAATAATATCGTGAATGCGCTGCACAAAGCAGACATTGTATTAATCATCATCGCCACCTTTGTGGGGTCGGAAGCAAATAGCGAAAAGAATTTTCCTGTCAGCATAAAAAACGGCGCCCCGGGAGGGTGTCCCACATCCAGGCGATAAGCCGTTGAAATAAATTCTCCGCAATCCCAAAAACTGGCCGTCGGTTCAATTGTCAGCAAATAAGTCACAGCGGCAACCCCGAAAGCCAACCAGCCAAAAATAGTGTTCAAAAGATTAAACTGCTTCATGTAATTTTCTATTATTTATCAAAAATGGATGTTAAAGACAGAAAAAGAAAAGCCCTCTGCTTTATATAAAATTTTTAACGTTCAAAGATACAAAGAAATTCCATTTCGGATAAAATGTTATTTTCTTTTTATAATGTATTAAGATAAAGCGAAGGAGGCTCCTGTTTCGTGACTCTCGATAAAAAAACTGTCCCGAAAGAAATTTCTTTGGGACAGCTTCTTTTTTTTAATGCCGGTTGGTGACCGTTCGGGTCGGATTTTACGGCTCTACAATGATAAAGTGATTTACATATCCCGTTCCCGGCTCGAAAGTAAACCAAACTACTACACCGTAGTCTTTTGCAACGGCGGTAACTACGCCATTGTCTTCAACATCCAAACCGTAAGTAGCTTCTACCCATTCGGAAAAGGCTTGTTTTGTTCCATTCTTATACACGAATGCTGTCCTGTCTCCACCAAAAGGAAAATTGTACGGAGTAGCGCAGAAAAGCGTACCGTCGTCGGTAACAAAAGAGGCTCTTGCATCTTCTTCTCCTTCCAATACCGTTATCGTTTCATCCGACATATTGTAAAAATAAGGCGTATATTTTGCCGGAATAGGATTGAAAATTGTTCCACCTTGTGGGACTCTCATTACACCGCATGAATAGTGGCCCATAACGCTCAGGCCATTAATGTCGGCAGGCTCTGGAAATTTAGCAAACCGGCCATTGTCCGGGTTATATTCTATCAAATCGGAGGCGATTTCGCTAAAGTTGTAACTTGTACCGTTGAGCGTCCATTTGCAGGCAATCCATGTAGAACCGTCGGCATTAATTCTACCCAATATATATTGCCCATCGGCAGAAATCAAATCTACATAAACTCCTTGATAAAGCTCTCCCGTCATATATGTTTCAGGGAAATCCAAAGGCGTGCTGGCTCCGTTGCGAACAACATACGGTGCGTATAAACCATTTTCATTTCGTTCAAATTTAACGGTAGTCGAGCCATCGGCCGTTACGCCTTTTGCAAAAGGTTTTCCACTATCGTCCACGCCGCGCAACATGAAGCTGTTGTCTGACCTCAAGTCAGTGTTCTCCATTCCGTAGATAGCCGGTTTATATTCGGCATTACCGATTTGGTACAAGTCGATTACAACGCCATTTACATCCCACTCGCCTGCTACATAACGTCCGTTAGGCGAAAGGTGTTCGATGGGTATTGAGCCTTCAACAAAATAATCATATATTTTTGGCGTTCCGTGGTCTTGTGTTACCTGTAATTGCGCCATTTTTGTAGGATCGTCCTTGCTCGTGATGGTAATTACACCTTCGCGGTCGGTAAGCAACCGTGAGGGTTGCGCTGTAACAATAAGGTCATTTTCCTGTTTTTCTGCCGTTAACCAGTCAAGGTCTGCCATGAAATCCCACTCTCCTTCAGTTTTCACGATAATGGTTTCGGGGTTTTCGGCTTTAGAGGTAAAATGCAAGGCGTTTTTACTCAACTCTATTGAATAATCAATAGGCTCTTCAATAGGTTTACTACATGATGCGGCAAACAGTAGAGCTGTCAATGTAACTGTAGATAAAAGAAATTTGCTTGTTTTTTTCATAATTCTAAATATTTAATTGTGTAATTGGGAATTTGGTTACAAATATATACATTTTTTAGTTTGTTTACTAAATTGTGTTTAAATTATCTGTATTATTTTGTGCATTAAATAAAATAGCGTTTACACCTCACTCCAGATGTGCTGCCAATTATCTGCCTGCGGCGAAACAACTAATCACTAATCACTGTTTCTCCGTCAGGTATTTCCAAAAGCGTTTGGGAAGGTGCTGACGCTGAAGCCGCGGGTTGATGCGCTCGCTTATCGCGATGGCGTTGAAATAGCTTTTCCACATCTCCTGAAATAGCTGTTCGTCTTTGTCCGTTATTCGGGCGTCGATGTTGCCGTCGGTCATCATGCCGGTGTGCTTTAAACTGATTTCTATCGTCGTGTTTAAGTCGTAGTAATAGCCGAAATCCCGTTTCAGGTCGTAGATGATCCATCGCTGGTCGACGAAACGATGGATGAAATGATTGACCGCCAATGGTAGGGCGTTGTACGCAAGCGAAAGGGCACCGAAAAATATGCCGTCGGACGTCTTCCGAAAACGGATAAATTGACGCACAAATTCGGCCTCTTTACTGACTTTCTTGGCTGTTTGTATCATTTTTAGTACATCCTCGTCGCTATAATCGGTCTCTATCGCGATGGCGCTGTCCGTCACTTTCCGAATGAATCGGAATATCAGTTCATCCGCATGCGCGGTTTCCGAAAGCCATACGTGTATCAGCATGTTCCGACCGTTTTTTGTCAGCTTCCTTTCCAACGATTTCCATACGCGATTCGACTTCTCACGGTCGCTGATAACTGCATGTAGTTCGTCCGTAAACAGCGGCTCGATGTCGCCCGACCCTAATAGTCTGTCGGGAAAAGTTTTCCGGCTGTAGGCGTCAAAGACGCATGTGAGCAGACCTTCAAATGTTTTGTCGTATCGGAATATAATCATGAGTTGCCGAAAAAGACGACCGGTCGGCGGACTTTATTCTTGAAAATAAACCCGCTTCACTCGACGCGATACACTTGTTAATATCTCGTAAGGAATGGTGCCCAACGTGTCGGCAATTTCCGTGATGCCGATGTTGTCGCCGAAAATTTCTACGCTGTCGCCTTCTTTGGCGTCGATGCCCGAAAGGTCGACCGTGATTAAATCCATCGATACATTTCCAATCAATCTCGCCCGTTGCCCGTTGATGTAGACAGTCCCGTTGCCGTTGCCGAGTTTCCGGTTGAATCCGTCGGCATAGCCGATAGGTATCACTGCTATGCGGGTTTCTGTCTCTACTTTTCCGTTGCGCATGTAGCCGACGCTCTCGTGCGGAGAAATGGTTTTTATCTGCAAAATGACGCTTCGGAGTCTGCAGACGGTCGATAGATGAAGGCCGGAAAGCGTACTGATGCCGTAATGCCCGATGCCCAAACGTACCATGTCGTATTGATACTGCGGAAAGCGCTCGATGCCTGCCGAATTGAGCAAATGACGCATGATGTGATGCGGAAAGGCGTTCCCGATGCTGTCGGCGCACCGGTCGAATGTGGTTGTTTGTTGCTGTGTGAAATAGTCCAGCTCGGGTTCGTCGGCGCCCGCAAGGTGCGAAAATATCGAACGGATTTTTACTTGATGCTGACTTTTGAGTAGCGTTATCAGCTTGTCTATGTCTTTCGGCTCGAACCCGAGACGGTGCATCCCGCTGTCGATCTTTAGGTGGATGGGGTAATGGTTGAGTCCCGATTTTTCGGCGGCGGCAATAAATGCTTTCAGTATCCGAAAGTTGTAAATTTCGGGCTCAAGCGAATAATCGAACAGCGTACTCAAACTGTTCAACTCGGGATTCATCACCACAATCGGTATCCGGATACCTTCGTCGCGCAGTTCGGCGCCCTCGTCGGCTAACGCTACCGCCAGGTAATCGCACCGGTGATGCTGCAACGTTCGCGCAACTTCAATAGCCCCGCTTCCGTAGGCAAACGCCTTGACCATACACATGATTTTCGTCTCCGGTTTTATCTTCGAACGGAAATAATTGAAGTTGTTGATCAGAGCGTTCAGATTGACTTCTAATATCGTTTCGTGGACAATCCGCTCGAGTTGTGCCGTTATTTTCTCAAAATGAAAGGAGCGGGAACCTTTGATCAAAATGACTTCGTCTTTCAATTGTCGGAACGATGCCGATGACAGAAATCGCTTTGTGTCGGGGAAAAAATAGGCTTCGATGTGCCCGAAGACGTCCGCCTGAGCGGTAATCGACGTCCCGACGGCGATTAGTTTATGGATGTTTTTGCTCTTGAGCAGGGCGGCTACCTGTCGATACAGTTCCCGTTCTTTTTCGCCGCTTTGCAGAATATCCGACAGAATAACCGTGTGCGACAGTTGTTTGTCGGAGGCCTGTTGGTTCAGAAAATCGAGCGCGATGGCCAGCGAATTTAAGTCCGAATTGTAGCTATCGTTGATAATGGTGCATCCGCGTATGCCTTCTTTCACTTCGAGGCGCATCCCGACCGCTTCTAACCGGAGTAGCCGATTCTTTATCACTTGGCTGTCGATGTGAAGGTAATTCATCAGCGCAACGCAGTGTAACGCATCGTCGACGGACGCATCGTCGGTGAAAGGAATGGCTACGGATTGTTCCCTGTTGTCGAAAATGAACGATACAAGTGTTTTGTCCCGCTGTTTGGCGATGTGCCTGATTTGCATATCGGCCTTTTCGCTTTTCCCCCAGCCGAACAGTTTTTTCTCAGGATACGATGTGCGGATGATATGGTCGATCGAGCTGTTGTCCGATGCGTAGATGATTGTTGTTGAAGGGGCAAAGAGCTTGATTTTTTCTCTTACCTTTTGTTCCGAATCCGTAAAATGTTCCTGGTGCGCATCTCCTATGCCGGTAAAGATGCCGATGTCGGGACGAATGATTGCTGCGAGTCGTTGCATTTCGTCCGGCTCCGAAATACCCGCTTCAAAAATGCCGAGTTCCGTATCCGCATCGAGCAGCCAGACCGAAAGAGGTACGCCGATTTGCGAATTGTAGCTGCGCGGCGACCGCGTGATGCGATAGTCCTGATGCAACAACTGGTAGAGCCATTCTTTTACGATTGTTTTCCCGTTGCTTCCGGTAATGCCGATTATCGGGACGTCGAACAACAACCGGTGAGCGGAAGCCAGTGTTTGTAACGCATCGAGGGTGTTTTCGACGTGCAGAAAAACGGCATCCTCCATCTTTTCGAACGAAGGGTGCATCTGCGATACCACAAAGTAACGCAACCGGCGGTCGTATAATTCTTCGATATACAGATGTCCGTCGTTGCGATTTGTTTTCAGGGCAAAAAACAGGCTCTCGGACGGAAACGAAAGGGTACGGCTGTCGGTCAGCAACCAGTGAATATCTGCGTCCGGCACGTTGTCGACGGACAGACGGAGCGTTTCGATAATATGAATTAGTTTCACAAACTGTGGGTTTTAAGTAGGTATTCGCGGGTGAGCGTTTTTCGGTTGCCGGATGCGGCGCTAAAATGAAAATATACCCGATTTGCTACCGGGCTTGCCGTATTTGTTTTGTCCCAGCTTCATTTCCATCCATTGTCGGGCTTCTTCTCCCGCAACTTTCTCACGGACGGAAAGCTGAGAACCGACTATTTTGTAAATCGAATAACCGCCCTTGGGCTTATCTCCCCTGAGCGTAGAACGGTTGATAATGCCCGGCAATCCGTCGTAGTTGAATATCACATTCCGGTGATAATGTCCGCCCAGCACGGCCTGAATGTTGAATTTTCGCAACACAGCCGTCACTTCGTACCAGTTGCCGACGTCGCCTGCCTGTAGCGGATAGTGCGTAACTGCAAATACGGGCGTACGTTTCGGAAGCCGTTTCAGACTGTTTTGAAGCCACAAAATATCCTGTGAAGAAACGACGCCTTCGCCTGTTCTGACGGCGGGACTGGTTTCAAACCCGATGAAATAGTAGCCTTTGTGCGAAAACGAAAACTTATTATCGCCGAACACAGCCGCAAAAGCCGATGTTCGACCGCCCTGCCATGTCAAATCGTGATTTCCGGCAACAATATAATAAGGTACATGCAGTTTGTCCAGCATCTTTTTTGCCGCCTGCAACGATGCCGAATCGCCATATTCGGTAATGTCGCCCGTCACAAGCACAAAATCAATACTGTCTTGGACGTTCACATCGTCGACCGCCCGCTTCAGGTCTTCACTCGGCTGTTCGTTGACGGTTGTGATATGTAAATCGGAAAACAAGGCAAAACAAAACGGATTTTCCGCCTTTGCCGGAAATGCAATGAGAAGGAGAAGGAGCAAATGGATAAAATGTTGTTTTTTCATCTCGTTTTTTTGTTTGTCGGAAGCAAAGATAATACATTCGGCCCAATCGGATAAATCGGTATCACGCTATCGTAAACCGGTCGGCATCTTTCCATACGGCGAACTTTTTCCTGTAATTGTCTAAGGGAACGGTTGATATTTCGGCTGTTTTTACGGCTGTTTCGTTGTCATGAAACGAAAGCAGTTCGTTGGCTTTATAGTCGAGCAGTACCGAATGTCCGTTGTATGGAATGTCTAATCCGTCGACGCCGGTTCTGTTTACGCCGCACACGTACGCCTGATTCTCGATGGCACGGGCGCGAAGCAATATATCCCAGTCGCCGATGCGCTTGGCAGGGAAATTGGCCACGTAAATCAGCAAGTCGTATTCGTTGTTCACGTTACGCGCCCAGACGGGAAAGCGGAGGTCGTAGCAAATGAGCACACAGATGTTGAACCCGTTGTATCTTACCGTCAGCCGTTTGTTTCCACCGGTAAAATAATCGTCTTCTTTCGCCGGCGTAAACAAATGCCGTTTATCGGCGATTGCCATTTCTCCCGAAGGGAAAGCAAAAAAGCCGCGATTGTAGTTGTAGCCGTTTTCTTCGGCGATGAAACTTCCCGTGATAGCCAGTCGGAAATCGACAGCCCACTTTTTTAGCGCATCTACGGTCGGGCCGTTCATTGTTTCCGCCAAATCGAGGCGGTCGGTCGTAAAGCCTGTTGTGAACATTTCGGGCAAAACAACCAATTCCGCTTTTCCGGCAAGCGCCGAGAGTTGGTCGGCTGTTTTTTGCAGATTGGCGCTTTTGTCGGCCCACCGTATCTCGTCTTGTACAATTGCCAGCTTCATCGTGTTTGTGTCAATTGGTCTTCGTGAAACTTTTCGGGAAATCGCGGTACGATACCTTTGTAGAATCCGCGGATGTATTCCATATCGGCCTTTTCGTCGTCGGTCGGATAAAATGTCTCGGTCATTCCCATTTCTTTTTTCCGATAATCGAGGTAGGCCAGTCGGATGGGAACGCCGGCGCCTTTGGCGATATGATAGAACCCCATTTTCCATGTATCGTTCAACTTCCGGGTTCCTTCGGGCGTAATGGCCAGATGAAACTGCGCTGTCGAATCGAACCTGTCAATCATTTGGGCGGTGATCAGATTCCTTTTCGAACGGTCGATCGGTACGCCTCCTATCGCCCTCAGCACATTTCCGACAGGAAAGAAAAACCACGACCGTTTCATCAAAAAAGACACTTTCCCGCCTTCTACCGCACTGTAGAACAACTTGCCTAACAGGAAATCCCAGTTACTCGTGTGCGGAGCCACACAGATCACACTTTTGGACAGCTTTTCGGTTTTTAAGACTGTTTTCCATCCCACAATTTTCAATATCCAACGGCTAAACAACATACGTATTTTATTAATTGGTAAGTATTTCGGTGAACCGTCACCGAACGCTTTTACCGGGTTTGCGGTGCAAATCTACGCTATTTTGAACAAAAAACAATTGTTGAAAAGTATTTTGGCGAAGATGAAACCAAAATATTAACTTTGCGCGTTTCGCTCAAATTACATCATAATAAGTTTAAAAAAAACGATATTCGTATGGATTTTCTGAATGAATTGAACCAAAATCAGCGTGAGTCGGTCGAATACATCGACGGCCCGTCGCTCGTAATAGCGGGAGCCGGATCGGGCAAAACGCGCGTGCTGACCTACAAAATTGCTTACCTGATAAAAAAAGGGCTCGCTCCGAGCACAATTCTGGCGCTGACATTCACCAACAAAGCCGCCCGCGAAATGAGAGAACGTATCGATAAACTTGTCGGCGAACAAACTTCACGCTATCTGTGGATGGGCACTTTCCACTCCGTTTTTCAGCGCATACTGCGCCGCGAAGCCGAACATACGGGCTACACCAAAAATTTTACGATATACGACGCAGCCGATTCAAGAAGCCTGATCAAAAGTATCATAAAAGAACTCAAACTGGACGATAAGCAATACAAGCCGAATATCGTGCAATCGCGCATTTCGTTTGCAAAAAACAACCTGATAACCAATCAGGCCTACAAGGAAAACACCGATCTGATGAAAGCCGACGCAAGCGCCCGGACACCTTATGTAGGCGACATCTATCACCTCTATACCCAACGTTGCAGGCAGGCCGATGCAATGGATTTCGACGATTTGCTGCTACAGACGAATCTGCTGTTTCGGAATCATCCCGAAGTATTGGCGACCTATCAAAACAGGTTCTCATTCATTCTGGTGGACGAATACCAGGACACAAACTTTGCCCAATACCTGATAGTCAAGAAGCTGGCCGAATGTCATCACCGGATTTCGGTAGTTGGCGACGATGCCCAAAGCATCTATTCCTTCAGAGGCGCGAATATCGACAACATCCTGAAATTCAAAAACACCTATCCCGAAGCGAAACTCTTCAAACTCGAACAAAACTACCGTTCGACCAAAACCATCGTAAATGCGGCCAACAGCCTCATCGGTAAAAACAAAGAACAAATCCGGAAAACCGTCTATTCCGAAAAAGAAGACGGCAATCCGATCAAAGTACTGAGTGTCTTCACCGACCTGGAAGAAGGATGGGTTGTGACAGACCATATCATCGAACTGCACCGCAGCCGACATTTTCAATACAAAGACATCGCAGCGCTCTACCGCACAAATTCCCAGTCGCGCGTGCTGGAAGACGCACTGAGGAGGCAACAAGTACCCTATCGCATCTACGGCGGCCTGTCGTTCTACCAGCGAAAAGAAATAAAAGACACGATAGCCTACTTCCGCCTTGTCTGCAATTTGAACGACGAAGAAGCGCTGAAGCGTATCATCAACTATCCGGCAAGAGGGATCGGCGAGACAACCGTCAACAAGCTGTTTGTGACGGCCCAATTGCACAACACCGGAGTCTGGGACGTGCTCCGTGACATGCTCAAATACAACCTGCCGGTCAACGGGGGGATTGCCAAAAAACTGACGGATTTTCGCAACATGATCGACCTGTTTCATCGGCAAATCGACACACAGGATGCCTACACCCTGGCAATGGCCATCGTAAAAGCATCGGGAGTTATCGGAGATGCTTTTCTCGACCGTTCGCCCGAAAACCTTAGTCGGCAGGAGAACATTCAGGAACTGTTGAGCGCCATCCACGAATACAACGACCGGCAATTGGCCGAAATCGCTCTACCCGGTTCACTGCCCGGTTTTTTATCGGAAGTTTCGCTGCTCACCGATCAGGACACCGACAAAGATACCGAAAGCGACAAAGTGACACTGATGACGGTACACGCGGCAAAAGGATTGGAGTTCAGAGCGGTATTTATCGTCGGGATGGAAGAAGATTTATTTCCGTCATCGTTTTCCACCGGCAGCGAACGCGAGTTGGAAGAGGAACGTCGTCTATTCTACGTAGCCATCACCAGGGCGGAAGAACAATGTTTTATCAGCCACTCCAAATCGAGATTCAGGAACGGGAAAACAAATTTCTCAAATCCGAGTCGATTTATAAAAGACATCGATGCACGCTATCTGGAAATGCCGTTCGACAGCGGTTTTCATGCCCGGCAGCTCACCCAAACAATCCCGCAAAAAAAGAAAGACAATCATCCCACGTCTCCGAAACGCTTCACAAAAATAACAAGTCCGTCAATCGAAGTAACAAGCAGCGGCCAAGCGTCTCTCCCGACAGGAACCGTCGTCAAGCACAACATTTTCGGCACCGGTACAGTTATCGGCTCAAGCTTTGCGGACGGAAACGAAAAGGTCGAAATCGACTTCGGACAAAAAGGGAAAAAATCACTTCTGCTCAAATTCGCCAAATTAGAAATAATCGGTTAGTGAGTCTTGATTAGTGCGGATTCGCTATGATTAATCATTCATCATTAAACACCAACGGCAGTCTTCCTTGAAGAAAGAGAAAGAGAAAGAGAAAGAAATTTAGGGGGGGGGGGAAGTCTCCCCCACGCGGAAGCCGCCTACGGCGGCTTGCGCAACCCCCCCACTCCGGGGGGGGCGCAAGTCTCCCCCTCGCTTCTGCCGCCTACGGCGTATTCCGCTACCCCCTCAGCGGGGCTCTGCCCCGCAACGCCCCGTAAGACAGCGTTTATAGTGATTAGTGATTAATTGTTCGGACTTTCCTCGTCACCCCCGGATGAATCCGGGGGTTATGCATGGGTTGCCCTTATAGGGCAAGTTCTGGTGCCCAAAGTTCTTTTCAAAAATAAATACGGGCAATACTTTCTGTTCGTATTGTTTTCGATGGCGGCGTCCTTTATCGTAAGCCTTCAGTCAACGCCGTACAGGATATCTAATAGGTATAGATTAATTTTGCCGGCGGCTATGCTATATCCATATCCGTACAGCCATATGCATATACTGTTGAGAGCGGTTATTC
>JAIRTG010000005.1 GCA_031255055.1 Prevotellaceae bacterium | reverse complement strand
AGTTCTTTCACAGGAAAATCCTTGTCCATTGTGATGTCTGTGATGCCCTGCGACACAATAAACGAACGAATATTCGCAAAATTCAAATCGCCGCCATGTAGAAAAGAGGCCGAATAGCCGTGATTAATCAGCGATTGCGGAATGGAAGGTAACGCCTGCGCTTTTTGCGGATATTTCAAAATAGACATCGTGGGTTGTGCCGGAAATCCCGCAAAAACTGAGACAAGCCCTCTGTCGGTGCGAAAACTGTTGGCGTACATGTTTGGGAAAAATACACCCTCGTCAATCAGCCGATTCAAATTCGGCGCAACTCCCCGCTCCCCTCCCAAACGCTCAATAATCGCAGCGCCAAAGCTCTCCAGTACAATGAAAATGATATTCGGTTTTTCCGAAACAATGAATTTTACCGAATCATTTCCTGCGGTTTGTGCGATTATTCCTGTTACAATATCTTCTGCTTCGCTGTCGGACATAAAACGGTATTGGCTGCTGAGACTTTTCTCTTGTTCAAATGAATTGAGCATGTAGAAAACAGGATTGATGGCCGAATGATTCAGGAAAATATTGTCGCTGAAATATACGCGGCTGATATTCATTGTGGCTGTCGATAAACCTCCACGCATCGGAATGACCATCAGTCCCAACAATAGAATCCAGGCAACGGCAGACAATGCTTTTTTGTTTGAATTTTGGGCAGGAAATAATATGGCCGCTGATTTTTTCAACAAATAAAACTGAATAATCGTCCAGACGGCAATGCAAGTAATGACAAGCAGGATGAAAAATACCGAAACGCTTGCCAGCGCCTCTTTCGGTGAAGTGATGTAGTTGAAAATCGTCGCGTCGATGCGGAATCCCCAAAAGGAATATAAACCAATATCCGGAATCACAATCAGATTGACAACCGTGCAGATAATCAAGAAATAAGCGGTTAGAACCGCCCTCAAACCTTTTGTGAAAAACAATGACAAAATCATAATAATACCGGGAACCAGCATCATGTAACCCGCCATCGAAATGTCCATCGGCAAACCGTTCCAAAGTACCCTGATGCAATTTGAGAAAGCATTTTCGGGCATTTGCTCCCAATGGAAAAGCATAAAAAGCACTTTGTCAATCAGAAAATAACCAATAAACAAGGCGAAGGAAAGAAAAAACAACAGTAAACGGGGATATTTTTGTAGAATACGATTTGTTTTCATCTGTTTCAAAATTTTCGCAAAGATATTTATAAGCTGCTTACTTTCTATTGAAAAAACGACTTTTCCCAACATCTTTCTTTCCTGCCCTTTTTGTGGCCTCTACTTTGCACGGTATGGAAATATTATGTACTTTTGCGCCGTTTTGCTACAATATGCAAAAGACAACACGATAAGGATGACCCCCGATGTCTACACGTCAACAACCAAAACATATCTCAACAATCATTCATGCCGGACACGGCCTTTTACCAATAAAACAGGCAGTTTATTGTGGAATACAATAAACGAAACAAAGAAACAACAAATATCAAAATTTTTAATCGTTACATTCTTATGGCAAAAACAAAGAAATTTTTAACCTGCGACGGCAATCAGGCGGCAGCTCATATCGCGTATATGTTTAGCGAAACCGCTTCGATTTACCCGATTACGCCTTCTTCCACTATGGCGGAATACGTAGATGAATGGGCGGCTATGGGCCGTAAAAACATCTTCGGCGAGACTGTGCAAGTGCAGGAAATGCAATCGGAAGCCGGTGCCGCCGGCGCTATGCACGGTGCATTGCAAGCCGGAGCGCTTACTTCCACTTTTACGGCTTCGCAAGGACTGTTATTGATGATTCCGAATATGTATAAAGTAGCAGGAGAATTGCTGCCGGGCGTATACCATGTATCGGCTCGTGCACTGGCTTCACATGCACTTTCCATTTTCGGCGACCATCAAGATGTTATGGCAACACGTCAAACCGGCTGCGCAATGCTGGCAACAGGTTCGGTACAGGAAGTGATGGACTTGGCGGCAGTGGCTCATTTGGCAGCTATCAAAACACGTGTACCTTTTGTTCACTTTTTCGATGGGTTTCGCACTTCGCACGAAATTCAAAAAATCGAAAGTCTGGAAAACGACGACGTGGCGCCGCTTATCGATCAGGAAGCGTTGGCGGCATTTCGCCGGCGTGCGTTGAATCCCGAACACCCTGTTGTTCGCGGTACGGCACAAAACCCTGATATTTATTTTCAAGCCCGCGAAGCATGTAACTCATTCTACGACGCCGTTCCTGCCGTTGTGGAAGAATACATGAACGAATTGAGCAAAATCACCGGACGCAAATACGGTTTGTTCGATTATTACGGAGCAAAAGACGCCGACCGCGTAGTTGTTGCAATGGGTTCAAGTACCGAAGCACTTCGCGAAGGTATCGATTATTTATTGGAAAAAGGTGAAAAAGTAGGCCTGATAGCCGTTCATTTATACCGCCCGTTTTCTGCGAAACATTTCCTGTCCGTATTGCCGGAGACCGCAAAACGTATTTGCGTACTCGATCGCACAAAAGAACCGGGAGCAGGCGGCGAACCGCTGTATCTGGATGTGAAAGATGTGCTGTACGGAAAAGCCGATGCTCCTCTTGTAATTGGCGGACGCTATGGTTTGTCTTCAAAAGATTTCACACCTGCACAAGTATTGGCCATTTACGAAAATCTGGCGATGAATACGCCCAAAAATCACTTCACGGTTGGTATCGTTGACGATATTACATTCACTTCGCTGCCCTTGAAAGAAGAAATCCCGATGGGGGCCGCAGGTACATTTGAAGCTAAATTCTACGGTTTGGGCGCTGACGGTACGGTTGGTGCAAACAAAAACTCCATTAAAATAATCGGCGACAATACCGATAAATACTGTCAGGCATATTTCTCATACGATTCAAAAAAATCGGGCGGTTTCACCTGTTCGCACTTGCGTTTCGGCGACAACCCTATTCGTTCGACCTATCTGGTGACCACTCCCGACTTTGTTGCATGCCACGTACAGGCCTATCTTCGTTTGTACGACGTCACAAAAGGGTTGAAGAAAAACGGTACATTCCTGTTGAATACGATTTGGAACGACGAAGAAGTGAAATTGCATTTGCCGAATAACGTAAAACGTTACCTGGCCAAAAACAACATATCGCTCTACATCATTGATGCGACCGGCATCGCGCAAGAAATCGGTCTGGGCAATCGTACAAACACAATTCTTCAATCGGCATTTTTCAAAATCACCAACGTAGTTCCCTACGAATTGGCCGTCGGTCAAATGAAATACATGATTGAAAAATCATACGGAAAAAAAGGTGAAGATATTGTAAATAAAAACTACGCGGCAGTCGATCGTGGCGGAGAATATACAAAAATAGCCATCCCTACCGAATGGGCTGACATTAAATCGGAAGATGAATTGTCGAATGACAATGCGCCTGCATTTGTACGGAAAGTAGTTCGTCCGATCAATGCACAAGCGGGTGACGACCTTCCTGTTTCTGTTTTTGCAGGGCGCGAAGACGGAACATGGGATATGGGAACGACGAAATACGAAAAACGCGGAGTTGCCTCATCGGTTCCGGTCTGGTCTGCCGACAATTGTATCCAATGTAACCAATGCGCTTATGTTTGCCCTCACGCCGCCATTCGCCCGTTCATTTTGGACGAAGCGGAACAAGCAAAAGCTCCTTTCACCAAAATGTTGAAAACAAACGGTAAAGGATTTGAAGGAACAGCTTTCCGCATTCAGGTTGACGTGTTGGATTGTATGGGATGTAACAACTGCGTGGACGTTTGTCCGGGCAAAAAAGGTGCGAAGGCATTAGACTTGGTTCCTATCGAAACACAATACGACAATCAGGCAAACTGGGAATTTTGCGTAAGCAACGTAACATCCAAACAACAGTTGGTTGACGTAAAAGCCAACGTGAAAAACTCGCAATTGGCAACACCATTGTTTGAGTTTTCGGGAGCATGTTCGGGTTGCGGTGAAACGCCCTACGTCAAACTGATTACGCAATTATTCGGAGAGCGTCAGATGGTAGCAAACGCCACAGGCTGTAGCTCAATCTATTCCGCTTCGGCTCCCTCGACGCCATACACGACAAACGAAAAGGGACGCGGCCCGGCATGGGCAAACTCGCTTTTTGAAGACAACGCCGAATTTGGTTTGGGTATGGTGTTCGCCGAAGAGCAAATGCGCAACCGTGTTGAACGCATCATGAAAGAAGCATTAGAAAGTGCGGAAGTCGGAGATGATTTAAAAGAATTATTTAGAGAATGGATTGCCAATAAAAACAATGCCGACAAAACAGTCGAACTGGAAGCGCAGATTACTCCGAAAGTAAAAGCCTGTTCCTGCACGCACTGCCAAAAGTTGGCCGGTTTGACACAATACCTGATCAAACAGTCGCAATGGATTATCGGTGGTGACGGATGGGCGTATGATATTGGCTTCGGAGGACTGGACCACGTGATTGCCTCCGGCAAAAACTTAAACATCCTTGTATTAGATACCGAAGTTTATTCGAACACCGGCGGACAGTCATCGAAATCGACGCCTATTGGAGCCGTAGCCAAATTTGCCGCTGCCGGAAAACGCATCCGTAAAAAAGACTTGGGCATGATTGCCGCAACATACGGGTATGTATATGTGGCTCAAATTGCGATGGGCGCTAATCAGGCGCAAGCCCTGAAAGCAATCCGCGAAGCGGAAGCATTCAACGGCCCTTCAATCGTCATTGCATATTCCCCCTGTATCGCGCATGGTTTACGCAGAGGTATGGGAGAATCGCAGGCCGAGCAAAAACGCGCAGTTGAATGTGGATACTGGCATTTGTACCGCTACAATCCCAATTTGGAAGCCGAAGGACAAAATCCGATGCAACTGGATTCAAAAGAGCCGGACTGGAGCAAGTTCCAGGACTTTTTGAAAGGAGAAGTACGTTATACATCATTGATGAAACAATTCCCTGCCGAAGCCGGTGAATTGTTTAGAGCCGCAGAAGAAAACGCGAAATGGCGTTACAACGGTTACAAACGCATGTCCGACCAGCAGTATTGAATCATTGCAGAGAAGTAATATCGAAAAGGCTGTCCTCATTTCAGGGCAGCTTTTTTCTTTTAGGTGGGGGAAGTCTCCCCCTCGCTTCAGCCCGCTTACGCGGTCTTCCGCTACCCCCTCTGCGGGGCTCCGCCCCGCAACGCCCCGTAAGACACGGTACACAACCATCCTGCGCACAGCATAACAGTCGTGTGAAAAAGACGGCGTTTATTGCTCTCTTTCCACATACTGTTTGGTATAATAGTCCTGATACGCCCCATTGATAACATTATCGAGCCATTCCTGATTATTCAGATACCAGTCGACGGTTTTTTCCAGTCCCTCTTCAAATTGCAGGCTCGGTTCCCAGCCCAAATCGCGTTGCAGCTTCGACGAATCAATCGCATAGCGCAAATCGTGCCCCGCCCTGTCTTTCACAAAAGTGATCAGTTCGGCCGATTCGCCTGCTTTCCTATTCAACTTTTTGTCCATAATCCGACACAGTTCGCGAATCAAATCAATGTTTGTCCATTCGTTGTGTCCGCCGATATTGTATGTTTCGCCGATGTTTCCGTTATGAAAAATGACATCTATTGCCCGTGCATGATCGTTCACCCACAGCCAGTCGCGCACATTTTCCCCTTTGCCGTAAACCGGAATCGGCTTTTTATTCTTGATGTTATGAATTGCAAGCGGAATCAGTTTTTCGGGGAAATGGTTTGCTCCGTAATTGTTCGAACAATTTGAAATCAGCGTCGGCAGCCCGTAGGTGTGCTGATATGCCCTTACAAAATGATCGGAACTAGCTTTCGAGGCCGAATAAGGACTGCGGGGGTCATAGGCCGTTGTTTCGGTAAAATAGCCCTCTTTGCCCAACGATCCGTAGACCTCATCGGTCGACACATGATAGAAACGTTTCCCGTCGAAATGGTCTTTCCACGCATTTTTCGCCGCATTCAGCAGATTCGCCGTACCGAAAACGTTTGTTTTGATAAAAGCCAGCGGATCGGTAATCGAACGGTCGACATGCGACTCCGCCGCCAGGTGCACCACGCCGTCGAACCGGTATTGCTCGAAAAGGGCAGGCACAAGTTGTTCGTCCGTAATATCACCTTTTTCAAATACATAATTGGGAGCGTGTTCGATGTCTTTCAGGTTTTCCGGATTTCCGGCATAGGTAAGCGCGTCCAAGTTAACAATACGGTATTCGGGATATTTCCGAACAAAAAGCCGGACGACATGCGAGCCGATAAACCCGGCTCCTCCGGTGATTAACAGTGTTTTTTTCATCTTTATAATAGTTGGATATGTTTGGATATGCAAAGTGTGTTGCTTTCTTCCGCGCAAAGGTACAACCTTTTTATCCGTTTCAAAAGATGTTGATAACTTTCGCGGGAATCAAAAGGCGCGTCATTCCGAAAGATTTACCTTTGCAGGGATGAAAAAAATAGGATTGTACATAGAAAAATTATTGGCAAAGCATCATTACGTTGTCATCCCCAACCTGGGCGGCTTTGTCGTACAACCGCAACAGGCCGTGATTCTTCCCGAGAAAATAATTCCTCCCCGCTGCTGTGTAAGTTTCAACCCCTTGCTATCACATTCCGACGGTCTGCTTGCCGTCGAAATGTCCAAAGCAGAACACATCACCTATCGGCAGGCCACCACGTATATCGAAAATGCCGTAGCGGTTATCAAAAAGGAACTGAAGCAAAACGGCATTTCGCACATAGGAAACATCGGCGTTCTGCATAAAATAAAAGGAGGACAACTTTTATTTACGCCTTCGGCGAATGCCTCTTTCCTGCCCGAAAATTTAGGATTAACGGAAATCTACTACCGGGAAAAATCCGGTACGAACGATTTAACGGCGAGTCGGACGCCCGTTCGTCCTGCCGGAAAAACATTCCGATATGCCGCCGCCGCCGCCCTTTTGGTAGCCGTATCGTGGTTTTCGCCGAACGAACACCTTGACAGAGAAGCAAATCTCCGAGCCGATTTTTTATCTTTACCCTGCATGTTCGTAACCCCCGAAAATAATTCCCCACAAGAACAGCCGTGTCCCGAAGAAGTTGTCGACGAACAAGACATTTCAATTGCCGTCCATCACGTGGTAGTAGCAGGTCTGAGAACCCAAAAAGCCGCCGAACGCTTTTGCGACAAGCTCAAAGAATCGGACTACCCCGAAGCCCATGTCCTTCCGCCGTCAAAACTATACTACAAAGTAGCCGTCGCCGCCTTTTCCGAGAGAGAAGAAGCGCTCGAATACGCAAAAACCATCCGCAGTCGCTCGTCGGATTTTAAAGAAGCATGGGTCTTCAGCGAATAGCGACAGACCGACCTGTCAACCACATTTTTAGTTAATCTCTTACTATTTTCGGCCCGCCTTTTTTTGAAACAAGATATTTTCATTACTTTTGCCCCGCTTTTCGAGAAAAAGCATCAGGTATAACTATTAAAAACAAAAAAGAAAATGCCAACAAAAATCAGATTGCAACGTCATGGCCGCAAAGGATACGCCTACTATCACATTGTGATTGCCGACAGCAGAGCGCCACGCGATGGCCGTTTCATCGAACGTATCGGTTCGTACAATCCAAACACCAATCCGGCTTCCATCCAACTCAAGTTCGACAGAGCCTTATATTGGATGCAAGTAGGGGCACAGCCTACCGACACAGTACGCAGCATCCTGTCGAGAGAGGGTGTACTGTTAAAAAAACACCTGTTAGGAGGTGTAAAAAAAGGCGCATTCGATGAAGAAGAAGTTGAAAAACGCTTCGACGCATGGAGAGCCGAGAAAGAAAACAAAGTATCAAAATCGAAAGAGGAATTAGCAGCCGAGAAAACAGCGGCGGCAAAGGCTCGTTTGGATGTTGAGAAAGAAAAGAACAAAGTAAAGGCAGAAGAGCTGGCCAAGAAAAAAGCAGCCGAAGCGCCAAAACAAGAAGTTACCGAATCGGCTGAAGAAGCTCCGAAAACGGAAACAGCAGCAAACAAATCAGCCGAATAAAACAGTTTGTTTTCCATTTTTCCATAAGTAATCGGTCCCAACTAATTTTCGGGTTAGTTGGGATTTTTGCATTTCAGCGACACGTTGATACACTCGGTAAGGGTATCGACCCACACTAAGGCTATGCAGCGACCCACACTAAGGCTATACAGCGACCCACACTAAGGCTATGCAGCGATACACACTAAGGCTATGCAGCGACACACACTAAGGCTATGCAGCGATACACACCAAAACGACACACTCTGAGGCCTGAGTAGGGAAACGAGAAGACGTATTTAGGGGGGGGAAGTCTCCCCCTCGCTTCAGCCCGCCTGCGGCGGTCTTCCGCTACCCCCTCTGCGGGGCGCTGCCCCGCAACGCCCCGTAAGACAGTGATTAGTGTTTAGCGATTAGTGATTAGTGATTAGTGATTAGTGATTAGTGATTAGTGAAGAATAAAGAGTGAAGAATAAAGAGTGATTAGTGCGGATTCTCTATGATTAATCACTAAACACTAAATACTATTAAGGTTGAATCACTAATCACTAATCACTAATCACTAATCACTAATCACTAATCACTCTTCATTCTTCATTCTTCACTATCTTCGGGGCGTTGCGGGGCAGCGCCCCGCAGAGGGGGTAGCGGAAGACCGCCGAAGGCGGGCTGAAGCGAGGGGGAGACTTCCCCCCCACCTAATTATCTTTCTCTTTCTTCAAGGAAGAC
>JAIRTG010000230.1 GCA_031255055.1 Prevotellaceae bacterium | reverse complement strand
CGGTTATTTTCAGCACGAAAAGATGTTTATGATGTGTAAATTACCGCTCGGAAAAAGGCGTTTCCTGTGTGGGAATCGTCTGTTTCTGCGCGGGAATTACCGATTTCTGCGCAGGAATTGCCCGTTTCTGCAGATGAGTTTTTCAGTTTCTGTGCAGGAATCGCCCGTTTCTGCGCGGGAATTGTCCTTTTCTGTGCGGGAATCGTCCGTCTCCGCATGGGAATTTTTTTTTTTTCTGCACGGAAATCGGCTATTTCTGCGCAGAAAATTCCTCCTTTCCCATACGAAAATTGTCTTCCGGTGACGGAAACTTTTCCGTACATGGAGGGGAATTGAATCTCTGCGCGGTAATCGGCGATCGCTGCGCAGGAACAGTCCTTTTCCGCCCGGGAACCGGTGATGTCAGGGTGTGAGGGGGCTGTTTCTGCGCGGTATTTTTCCATGTCCTGCCGTCGTTGGGCGTATGTGTAACGGCGGTTTGTCCGAACCGCGTTGCCGGTGATTCGGATGATTTGTGTGACGGATATTCCTCCGCTGCTTTTTGTTGAAAACAAGGGGCGGTAACAGTCAACTCCCGCGTAACGGCGGATGACGGGGCTACCCGATCCCTTTCCGATGGAGGGGAATTGAATAGCTGCGCGGTAATCGGCGATCGCTGCGCAGGAACAGTCCTTGTCCGCACGGGAACCGGTGATGTCAGGGTGTGAGGGGGCTGTTTCTGCGCGGTATTTTTCCATGTCCTGCCGTCGGAAGAATGAAGAGTGAAGAATGAAGAGTGCGGATTCTCTATGATTAATCACTAAACACTAAATACTAAATACTATTAAGGTTGAATCACTAATCATTCTTCACTCTTCACTCTTCACTGTCTTACGGGGCGTTGCGGGGCAGCGCCCCGCAGAGGGGGTAGCGGAAGACCGCCGCAGGCGGGCTGAAGCGAGGGGGAGACTTCCCCCCCCCTAATTCTCTTTCTCTTTCTCTCCTTTTAAGGAAGACATCGTAGCGGGCGTAGCGAGGGAGAGACGCCCCCCCTACTTTATCTCTCAATGATTGTTTGACTTGATGACATCCGGTTATTGTTGTTTTGTTTTTTTTAACGGAAACATTTCATTCTTTTAAAAAAGGAACTCGCTGTTCGTGATTTTTCAAATATCTTAAAAGAAAAAAGTATCTTTGCGGCTCAAGATTAAAATGATGCGGAGGCCTGTAACAAAAATAACCACTAATTTTATCGAGGAACTGGACGAAATTATCGAGACGCTTTGTCCCGACCGCGTCTTTGTGCTGACCGATAACTCCGCAAAAAAATACTGCCTTCCTGTATTGTCGACGTCAAAATGGCTGCAAAATGCAAGCGTAATCACGATTGCACAGGGTGATGAACATAAAAATATCGCATCTGCGGTCGAAATATGGACGTTCCTGACGAAAAATGATGCAACGCGCCGGTCGCTGATGATTAACCTGGGCGGAGGCGTGATTTCTGATACCGGCGGATTTGTTGCCGCAACTTTCAAGAGAGGTATACGGTATGTCAATCTCTCGACAACACTGCTCGGCGCTGTCGACGCCGCTACCGGAGGAAAAACAGGCGTTAATTTTCTGGGCTATAAAAATGAAATAGGCGTCTTCTCGCCTGCGGAAGCTGTGCTGGTCAATACGGACTTTTTCCATACGCTGGATGCCGAAAATCTGCGATCGGGATTTGCCGAAATCGTAAAACATGCGCTGATTCATTCGCTCGAAGAATGGAACGGAGCGCTGGCTTTCGACCTGGATAATGTTGATTTTGAAAAACTGAAAGAGATTTTAGCCCGTAGCATCCGCATAAAAGAACGTATTGTGGAACAAGACCCGAAGGAACTGCATCTCAGAAAGGCGCTGAACGCGGGACATACGGTCGGACACGCTATCGAAAGTTGGTCGTACGGACTGAACAGACCTGTTTTGCACGGATATGCGGTTGTCTGGGGACTGATTTGTGAATTGTATCTGTCGTTTGTACAAACGGGGTTCCCAAAAAACGAATTGCTGAAATTCGGACGCTGGGCTAAAGAATACTACGGCGAATGTGAAATCGATTGTAAACACTACGATATGCTGTATGAACTGATGCGGCACGATAAAAAAAATGAAGGGGACTGCATAAATTTTACGCTGTTGAAACGAGTCGGCGAACCTGTCGTCGACCGGACTGCGTCGAAAAAAGAGATTTTTGAAAGCTTCGACTATCTGAGAGATGGCTGGTGAACAGAAACTGATAATTGATAACTGATTATTGATATAACCGATAAATAAATAATGAAGGTGAAAATAAAATGGCTTTTTGCTGCATTTGTAATCACACTGGGCACAAATTCATGTACGTTCAACGGAACAGACCTGAAAGCGGATGCCTATTTTTTTGACGTCAAATATACGATGTGGACGTATAACGGAAATTATGGTCGTTATGAGTGTGTTTTTGATTTTCCCGAACTGACTCCCAAAGCTTACGAGTATGGTACAAACAGCGCTTATGTGTTTATCGACGAAAGGGGTATGAATGGAAATGTCTATGAAACACAAAAACCATTGCCGTATTCCCAAACGGTAGTAAATTTTTCGGGACAGCTACACACCGAAACAATCGGTTATGACTGCTCTCCTTCGTCGGTTTGCTTTTACATACAAACATCCGACCTGAAAGATGTGCTGCTGAGAGACTATTCGTTTAAAGTAACACTGATATATAACCCCGAATACGGCACAACTCTTTAAATAGATGAAAATAGCATTGATTGGTTACGGCAAAATGGGAAAAACCATTGGGCGGATTGCAAAAGAACGGGGACACACAATTGTTTCCGTGATTGATGTGGATAATTTGGCCGATTTCGATTCGCCCGCTTTCGGAAGCGCTGATGTGGTAATTGAATTTACCCATCCGCAAGCGGCTCCGAATAACTATCGTCGCGCTTTTGAAGCGGGGATTCCCGTCGTTTCGGGTACAACGGGATGGACGGAACAATTGCCCGAACTGAAAAAAGAAATAATAGAAAAGGGCTATACGTTTTTCTGGTCGTCGAATTTCAGTCTCGGCGTCAATATCTTTATGAAGCTGAACAACTGTCTGGCCGAAATAATGAACCGCTTCCCCGATTACGATGTAAAAATGACCGAAGTGCATCATGTGCAGAAATCGGACGCGCCGAGCGGAACCGCCATTACGTTGGCCGATGACATCATCGGTCGCATCGACCGGAAAACGGCATGGACAAACGCGGCTTCCGATGCTGTAGACGAATTGCAGATTGTATCGGTGCGCGAGGGACAGGTTCCGGGTATGCACACCGTCAGGTATGAATCGGGCGCGGATGTCATCACCATTACGCACGAGGCAAAAAGTCGTGAAGGATTTGCCCGCGGAGCAGTGCTTGCCGCCGAATTTATACAGGGAAAAAAAGGATTGTGGGGAATGAATGATCTTTTGAAATTTTGAATAAAACAACCATAAAACAATAGAAAAATACACTATGAGCTTAGAAGAAAAAACCGGCAAACAAACGTTGAAATCCCGTTTGCAAAAGCCAAAAAAACAATGGATTAAATTCGGGATTCTGGCTGCCGCCTTTATCGCGTTTATCGTTTGGCACGGCAATCTTACATTCGTATTCCTGCTGCTTTTCATCTTCGATATCTACATCACACAGTTTATTCGGTGGACGTGGTGGAAAAAAACGAAGAATAGAACCGTCTATAAAGTATTCAGTTGGGTCGATGCGATTCTGTTTTCGTTGATAGGCGTCTATCTTATCAATATTTATTTTTTCCAGAACTATCAGATTCCCACTTCGTCTCTCGAAAAAAGCCTGTTGGTGGGCGATTTCCTGTTTGTAAGCAAAGTGAGCTATGGTGCGCGTGTTCCGAACACGCCTTTGTCGTTCCCGATGGTACAGAATACGCTCCCCGTTTTCAATACAAAATCGTTTTTTGAAAAACCGCAATGGAACTACCGCAGACTGAAAGGCGTCGATACGATTAAACGAAACGATATTGTGGTGTTCAACTTCCCCACAGGCGACACCGTTGCCGTCAAAAGAACGAACCCCGACTATTACGTCAGCTGTTACAGGGAGGGTGCGGCCTATCTGAGGAATAACAAGCCCGAAATAGTCCAGACGCCCGATTTGTGCTATCGCTATGGACGGGAAGTGATAAAAAATAACACGCAGGAATACGGTAAGCTGGTGTATTACCCGGTCGACAAACGCGAAAATTATGTGAAACGGTGCGTGGGTCTGCCCGGCGACGATTTACAAATTATCGAAAATCAGGTGTATGTAAACGGACAGCAGCAGGAAGATTTTGAAGGGATTCAACACAATTATTTTGTACAAACCGACGGCACAAGATTGAGTCGGGATTTTCTGCAAAGTATCGACATCCGCCTGGAAGATATTTGGGAACTCGACTACAGATATGCCGCGCTGATAGAACATCTTGGACTCGAAGCAGGACTTCCGGTCTATCATTTTCCGCTTACAGTCAAAATGCTGGAGAAAATAAAAACGGCGAGAGGCGTCAAGCAGGTTATTATAGAACCGGTGTTGTCGTCGTCGGCCGAAGATACGTTTCCGTTGGGTTTCGACAAAGGCTGGACGCGCGACAATTACGGCCCTCTCCACATTCCTAAAAAAGGCGAAACAATCGCACTGACTGCCGACAATTATATGATTTATGAACGTGCAATAAGAACCTACGAAAAAAACAGGCTCGAAATGCGCGACAGCGTTATTTACATCAACGGACAACCATCGTCGAACTACACTTTCAAAATGGATTATTACTGGATGATGGGAGATAACCGTCACAACTCGGCCGATTCCCGTTCGTGGGGATTTGTACCCGAAGATCATATTGTAGGCCGTCCGGTTTTCGTATGGATTTCGCTGGACAAAGACAAATCGCTTTTCGATGGTAAAATTCGATGGAAACGCCTCTTTAAAAATGCCAAAAGATGATGAACCCGTAGCGTTTCCACTGCTTTCGACGGCCTATCTGCCGCCGGTAAGCTATTTTTCGATATTGAAAAAGTCGGAAACCGTTTTTCTGGAACAGTACGAGCACTACATCAAACAGACGTACCGCAATCGTTGTAAAATTCTGACGGCCAACGGTGTCATGTCGCTGGTAATCCCCGTCGAAAAAATCAAAAACGAACGGATACCCATCCGCGACGTCCGCCTTGCAGCGCATGTCGACTGGCAAACACAGCATTGGAGAGCGTTGAAATCGGCGTATAATTCGACTCCTTTTTTTGAATTCTATGCGGACGATTTGCTTCCATTTTATAAACAAAAATGGCGGTTTTTATTGGATTTCAACCTGCAGATGTTGGCAAAACTATTAGAATTAACAGACATTCAAACAAAAATAATATTAACCGAAAACTACCAAATGCCGAGCGAAAAATTCATAGATTCACGTAATAATATTCATCCCAAAAAAAACTATCAGGACAGACCATTCACTCCCTATTATCAAGTATTTAGAGAACGATTCGGCTTTTCGCCGGATTTAAGTGTGGTCGATTTGCTTTTCAATATGGGGAATGAATCGCTGTTTTATCTGGAAGATTAACTAAAAAAAAATACACAAACATGAAAAAAATCAATTGGGCCGACTTGAGTTTTGGCTATTGCAAAACAGATTACAATGTCAGATGTACGTATAAAAACGGAACATGGGGCGAAATCGAACTGCACACAGATGAAAATATCAACATCCACATGGCGGCTACTTGCCTGCATTATGGTCAGGAAGCATTTGAAGGTCTAAAAGCATTCAGAGGCAAAGACGGCAAAATCCGCGCATTCCGGATGGACGAAAACGCAAAACGGTTACAGTCCTCGTGTCGGGGCGTTATGATGCCCGAGTTTCCGCTCGACAAATTCACCGAAGCGATGGTGATGCTGATAAAAAAGAACGAACATTTTGTGCCGCCATACGAGTCGGGCGCTTCGTTGTATATCCGTCCGTTATTAATCGGGACAGGTGCACAGGTAGGCGTAAAACCCACGAACGAATACCTTTTCGTTGCATTTGCGATGCCGGTAGGCTCTTATTTCAAAAACGGTTTTCAAACAAGTCCGTTTGTAATCATGCGCGAATATGACCGTGCGGCGCCCCTCGGCACAGGAACGTACAAAATAGGCGGTAATTATGCGGCAAGCCTCGTTGCAGGAGAAAGAGCGCATGATATGGGCTATTCGGCAGTTTTCTATCTGGATGCGAAAGAAAAGAAATATATCGACGAATGTGGCGCAGCCAATTTCTTCGGCATCAAAAACAACACCTATATTACACCGAAATCCTCTTCCATTCTTCCCTCCATCACCAACAAAAGTCTGATGGTACTGGCCGAAGATTTAGGTCTGAAAGTAGAACAAAGGCCCATTCCGGTGGAAGAACTGGCAACATTTGAAGAAGCCGGAGCGTGCGGAACAGCTGCCGTTATCAGCCCTGTGCAACGTATTGACGATTATGATTTGAAAAAATCATATATCTTCTCGGAAGACGGAAAGCCGGGTAAAATCTCCGAAAAACTGTACCATAAATTACGCGCAATTCAATACGGCGAAGAACCGGATGTGCATAATTGGACTACAATCATCGAATAAACAAAATTTACACACAAACAAATAGAGATAAATGAAAAAGTATTTTCTTTTACTGTTTTCGCTTTTTTTGATAACAGGAATCAGAGCGGACGAAGGAATGTGGATGTTACCGCTTATTGAAAAGTTGAACATCCGGGAAATGCAGGGTTTGGGTTTGACACTTACGGCCGAAGATATTTACAGCGACACAGACACGAGTCTGAAAGATGCGGTGGTTATTTTCGGAAACGGTTGCACCGGTATAATGGTTTCGCAACAGGGACTTGTGTTTACCAACCATCACTGCGGTTACGATGCCATTCAGCAGGTAAGTTCGATTGAGCACAATTATTTGAAAAATGGTTTTGCCGCAAAAGATTTTGCGGATGAAATTCCCTGTCCCGGACTGACGGTCACTTTTCTGGTGAAAGTTGAAGACGTAACGGAAAAAGTCCTGTCGCAGATACCACCCGATTTGACAGGCGAAGAGCGTGCGGAGAAAGAAAGAGCGGTGCGGTCGAACATGTCGAAGGAAGAAGAACTTGGTGAGAACATGTATGCGCGGGTTGTACCGTTTTATTCGGGCAATCAATATTACCTGTTCGTATATGAGACATTTGAAGACGTGCGTTTGACCTTCACGCCTTCCGATGCCGTCGGGAAATTCGGCGGAGACACCGACAACTGGGTATGGCCCCGTCACACCGGCGACTTTTCGGTTTTCAGGGTGTATGCCTCTCCCGACGGGAAACCGGCCGGATATGCACAGGAAAATGTGCCGTACAGTCCCAAAAGATTCGCACCCGTTTCAACACAGGGCTACAAAGAAGGCGATTTCGCCATGATAATGGGTTATCCTGGTTCAACAAGTCGTTATCAAACGTCCTGGGGAATCGAAAACAGGATGAAAACCACTAATCAGGCACGCATCGACGTTCGCGGTGTGAAACAGGATATTTGGCAATCGTATATGTATGCCGACGAAGCCGTCAATTTGGCGTATGCAAGCAAATATGCCGGTAGCTCCAACTATTGGAAAAACAGCATCGGAATGAATCAGGCAATAAAAAAACTGCATATCATCGAGCGGAAAAAAGAAGAAGAAAAGGCGTTTGGCGAATGGATAAAGAAAGACAACAGTCGGCTGAACAAATATAAAGATGTGCTTCAAAACCTGGAAGACGGATACAAAAAAGTATTTCCGTACGGAAGAACGTCCGGTTATTTATCGGAATCTCTGTTGAGAGGCGTCGAAATCCCGATGATAGCCCAGCGGGTGAGCCGTATGCTCGGCAACGGAGCAACGGTTGATGAAGTGTTGGAGTCGACAAGGGATTTTTACAAGGATTACTATCCTGAAGTTGACAGGGCTACTTTCATCGCCATGTTGGAAACGTATGCAAAATATGCCGATGCCGACGCATATCCGGCGACTTACAATACCATTCGGACGAAATATAAAAACGATTACGGGAAATATGTCGATTATCTGTTCGATAAATCGGTATTTACTTCGTATGACAAACTGAACGCGGCATTGAACAATAAAAAATTCGCGGTGGAAAAAGACCCTGCGGTTATTTTTGTAAATGATGTTGACAACACATACCGCTACATTAGAGGCGATGAATACACGAAAGCCGCAGAGATGATTGCAGACAACGAACGCCTCTACGAAGCCGGTCTGTTGGAGATGGGCGCCGAGCAGGGCAAAGCAATGTATCCGGATGCCAATTTCACTTTGCGTCTGACCTACGGAACCGTCGGAGGATATTCTCCTGCCGATGCTGCGGAATATGATTATTACAGCACGGTGAAAGGTATTCTGGAAAAAGAAGACCCCTCGAATCCCGAATTTATTGTACCGCAGGATGTGAAAAGGGCTATTGTGAATAAGGATTTCGGAAGTTATACCGACGATTTGACGGGGAAAATGCACGTGGCCTTTATCAGCAACAACGACATCACCGGCGGAAACTCTGGGAGTCCCGTTTTCAACAACCGGGGTGAACTGATTGGACTGGCTTTCGACGGCAACTGGGAAGCAATGAGCGGCGACATTGTCTTTGAACCCCGGCTTCAACGCTGCATCAATGCGGACATTCGCTACATTTTATTTATAATGGATAAAGTCGGCGGGGCGGAACGTTTGATAAACGAATTACTTTTAAAATAATTTCTCTGGCATACTGTTTTACGTAAGGGACGGCCTCTTATTCTTCGGAAAAGGCGGCCGTCTTCTTTTTGTGATATGCGCCGAGATGGATGATGAGTTGGCTCATCAGCATAAACAAGTGGTCTTTTCGAGATCTTTCGGATGTGGGGGACAAACAAATCGGATGTGGGGACAAACAAAAAGAGACGTGAACCATTTCACATCTCTTTTCTTGGGAGCGGAAGACGGGGTTCAAACCCGCGACCCTCAGCTTGGAAGGCTAATGCTCTATCAACTGAGCTACTTCCGCATTTTTACAGACAATTCTTTTTGTGGGCAGTGATGGATTCGAACCACCGAAGGCGTAGCCAGCTGAGTTACAGTCAGCCCCATTTGTCCACTCTGGTAACTGCCCCTATTTTTTTCAAAAGCTGTGCAAAAGTACAAAAGTTTTTCAAACTACCAAAAAGCTATCAAAAAATATTAGCCATTTTTATTGCTGTAATCGCAGCTTCCACGCCTTTGTTTCCGTGTACGCCTCCCGAACGTTCTTTTGCCTGTTCAAAATTGCTTGTTGTCAGTACGCCGAAAATTACCGGACAATTATTTTTAGTGCTGTTTAAGGTCGAAATGCCTTGTGTTACTCCTTGACAGACGTAGTCAAAATGTGGTGTTTCCCCCTGAATGACGCAGCCTAAAACAATTACAGCCGCGTATTTTTTCGATTGGCAGTTGCAGAATCGAGTTGCGGCGTGTACCAGCTCGAATGTTCCCGGAACGTGAACGACGTCTATTTTATTTTCGTCTGCCCCATTAGTTATCAATTCACTCACCGCGCCGTCCAATAATGCGTGTGTTATTTCGGGATTCCAATCCGCCACGGCCACGGCATAATACTGCCCCGCCACTTTTTTCGGTTCCGGAAGCGAAGAAGCGTCGTACTCCGAAAGATTTTTTAAACTGCTCGACATGTTGTTGTATATATATGAGATTAAATTTTCAGTCAAAAAAAAAGCTACATCTCAAACCTTCAATGTAACTTTTTTCACTTCGTGAATAAAAAGAATGTAATTCTTACTTTTTTACACGCGCTAAATACTTATCAATATCACGCGCTTCGGCGCTTCGAGGGTAATTGTCTTTTACTTTCAGATATGCCTTTGCCGCTTTTTCGGGTTCTCCTGTCGATTCATACAATATTCCCGCTTTTTTGAGCGCAACAGGACTTATGATGTCATTGTTCATATTTCCCGCTTTTTCAAAATACTTCAATGCGTCGGCATTTTTTCCCAGTTCAACATAAGCGTCGCCAATCAATCGGGTCACGGAACAGGATAAGTATTCGTCTCCCAATTTATACTTTGAGAGGTAGCCGACGGCGTTTTCGTAATCGCCCAAATGATAATAGCATATTCCGGCATAAGCTTTGGCCAGATTCGATGAGGACGTCATTCCGAAATCCGAAACTATCTGCTTAAATCCCATTACATCGGCGCCATTTCCGTTCAATGCCAGTTGAAATGAATCTTTTTGAAAATAGTCTTGCGCATAATACATCTGATTTTGCGCTTTTACTTCGCGAGGCTCCAAATAGAAATTACGAAAAGCCAATATTACCAGAATAACCAGCACAACAGCGCTTACGGCTATAAATATTTGCTTTTGATATTTTTCGATAAATAACTCCGAACTCGTCAACGCATGTTCTACATTTGCGAGTTCATCTTGTTTTTTCTGTTCTTTTTTCGACATGGGATTCAAATAATTTATTTTACTTCAAATTTTAGGCTGGCAAAAGTAAAGATTTTCTTTTAGACGACGAAATTTTGCACTTTTTTTTTCGAGGATTCTCTGTGAACAGTCGGACGGTTGATTGTTGTCAATCTCAATTTTGCCACATTGGTACCCGTTTGCGGTTTTAGCGACAGACACCGGTATCGGATGCCGGTTCTACATAGTTATCTTTCTTAGCGATTTAAGGCTTGTTTTCAGACGATGGCGAATGATGATTTTTCCTATTTTTCCTCATCTGTTTATCTCCTTTTTTATATCGCTGAGACTGATTGGAATCAACAGCAAACAATTTGTTACCTTTTTTTGAAATATGAAACAGGTTATAAAATTTATGTTACGTACAAACAAAAAGATTGCAGCCGGTTACCCTAACTTTGAAAGCGAAATTATTAAACACAAAATATCATGAAAAAAAAGACTTTTACTACAACGATGCTTACTGCATGTGTATTTGTAATGGCGATGGGACAGGCAACGCCTCCCCTTGTATATAATGTAGAAAACACGGGAGCAAGTTGTCCGGCGCCACCTCTGCCGGATGTGGATGAATTGCCATCGGTGGTACGCCTTCCCAATCCGTTTGAGTGGTCGGACGGAAGCGGGATAATGACCACTGTCGACCAATGGGCTTGCCGTAGAGCCGAAATCAAAGCCGAAATCGAGCACTACGAAATAGGCCTGAAACCTGAGCGACCCGAAAATATCACAGCATCTTACGAAGAAGGTGTATTGACCGTAGTCGTAACAAAAGGCGACAAAACGGTTACGTTGACTTCCAATGTAACGATACCGGAGGGAACCGGCCCATTCCCTGTTATTATCGGGATGAACAGTGCAACCGGAAGTCTATCCGCATCATACTTTCAAAATTGTGTTCACATTCCCTTTATGCACAATCAGGTTGCCGCTTACGGCAACGGGAACAAAGATTTGGATGCGCCTTTTTATCAAATGTATCCCGAACTATCCTCCAATGGCGACTACAGCGCTTGGGCCTGGGGCGTCAGCCGTTTGATCGACGGAATAGAGATGGTGCGGACAGAACTGAATGTAAATATGGAACGTATCGCAGTGACCGGCTGCTCGTATGCCGGCAAGATGGCGCTCTTTGCAGGCGCTTTTGATGAGCGTGTCGCACTGACGATTGCCCAGGAATCCGGCGGAGGCGGTTCGGCTTCGTGGCGTGTTTCGGAAACGCTTGGAAGTGTAGAGAAAATAAGCAGTACGAACTATTCATGGTTCATGCCCGCCTTGCGGGACAATTTCAACGGAAGGGTCGAAAAGCTGCCGTACGACCATCACGAATTGATGGCAATGGTGGCCCCTCGTGCATTATTGGTTTTGGGAAATGACGGTTGGGAATGGATGGCCGACGAGTCGGGATATGTAGCCTGTATGGGCGCAATGGAGGTGTGGAAATTGATGGGTATTGAAGACCGTTTCGGATTTGATTTCACGGGAGGTCATAATCATTGTCAGGCATGCGACAGTCAAAACGATGCGGTATCCCGTTTTGTGAACAGGTTTTTATATGGCGATGACACCGAAGATACAGCCATCACGACGCATCCGTATTCACAGGTCAACCACCAATTCTGGATCAGCGAATGGGCCGATGTCACCGAGCCGGACGTCGTATTGGAACAGTATTGGTACGAAGCAGAATCGGCGAGCTGTTCAACAATCGGCAGCGATTTAGTCACAACGGACGACAACGCAGCGTCAAACGGAAAATACGTAACGGTAAAAAGCGGATTGAACAGCCTCGATTCGGCGCCGGACGACGAAAGAGCGATAATCATTCCAGTGACGGTAAACAATCACAAGACATTTGACATCTATTTCCGTTTGAACTGTCCGAGTGACAACCAGGATTCGTTTTGGGTACAGATAGACAACGGCGATTTCATCGTCCATGACGGGTTGAATACAAACGGCGAATGGACATGGGTTCACATAGCAAGTCCTTCGTTACTGGCCGGTAGCCATACGATAAAAATTGCATTCCGCGAAAGCGGGGCCAAACTCGACAGGATCCATTTAACAAACCACTCCTCCGAAATTCCCGAAGGAATGGGTGGCGTTGAAACCGATTGTCGACAACCACCGACATGTACAATTTTCGATTTTGAATCAGGAAATATCGACGGATGGACAAAGCAAAATCCGGGAGCAGGAATCGACATCACCCAAGAAGATAAACATTCGGGAGTCTATGCCCTGAAAATGGTAAACGGAAGCGGCACCGACGCCTGGAGCGTACAAGCCTTTACGCCCGAAGTAGAAATTGTTTCCGGACATGACTACAATGTATCCTTTTGGGTGAGAGCGGTCGACGGAGAAGGTAGAGGACGCATTTCAACAACCGGTAGCGGACAATTGGGAGGACAATATTGGGCAGATTTCAATCTCGACGACGAATGGACGCAAGTGACGTATCCGAATTTAAAGGCTACCGGCAGCACGGTACAACTGGCTTTTGACATGGGATATGTATCCGGAAAAACATATTATATCGACGACATTGTGTTTGAAGACACCACAGCCGATCCGGCGCCCCTTGTCGAGCTACAGGGCGAAACTTCGTGGGATGCCGGCGAGGTATTTCTGAATACCGTTGCGGAATCGGGTATTTTCGGCATACGAAACATAGGAAACGGGACGCTCGAAATCACAAATGTTACGGCATTATCGGCGCCTTGGGCCACCACATTTGAGAACGGGCTATCGCTCACGGCCGGACAAGTGAAAGAATTTACATTCACCTATCGTCCTGCGGAAGAAACGACAGCGACAACCGATTTTACCATTCACACAAATGGGGGAGATGTCACGATTCATTTATCGGGACAAGGTAGAGCCGGAACGGGTATCGACGACACGGACGCACCAGATATTAAAGTATTTTCACCTGCTTCGGGAAAGATTGACATCTATGCGCCCCGAAATTCCGGCGTAAAAACGGTAGACATGTTAGGCCGAATACTCACTGCCGGCGAAGTGGCGGATATTCCTCTGCAAATCTCGCTGAATCCGGGCGTTTACCTTGTACTGGTCGAAGTCGGCGCCGGCTCCTACACTTACAAAACGATTGTACAATAAGCAATTTTGCACATAGCTTTCTTTTATTTCGTCTTTAGACAGGGGAGGCAAGGAGGAAACTTCTTGCCTTTTTCTTTCCGGGCTATCGATAGAATGACGGAATACGGGTCGTCCTGTCCGACAGTGTCATTCGGAAAAGGCTTAAATAGTTTTTTCAGTCCTTGTCGTCATCCTTCCGGAAAGAGAAAGAGAAAGAAAATTTAGGGGGGGGAAGTCTCCCCCTCGCTACAGCCCGCCTGCGGCGGTCTTCCGCTACCCCCTCAGCGGGGCTCTGCCCCGCAACGCCCCGAAAGACAGCGTTTATAGTGATTAGTGAAGAATGAAGAATGAAGAATGAAGAGTGATTAGTGATTCAACCTTAATAGTATTTAGTATTTAGTGATGAATCATAGCGAATCCGCACTTTCATATAACTACCCTGTAACTATCTGCTATGAACAGTAGTTGCATGGCTACGCCGAGAGTTATTCTTTTTTTTGCACTTGACAAAATATAGAGGTGGACTAATCACTATCCTCGGTACTCGCTCCGAGAACCTTTGTCCCCGCTTTTACTGACAACGTCCCCGCTTTTACTGACAACGTCCCCGCTTTTACTGACAACGTTTCCGCTTTTACTGACAACGTTCCCGCTTTTACTGACAACGTCCTCGCTTTTACTGACAACGTCCCCGCTTTTACTGACAACGTCCCCGCTTTTACTGACAACGTCCTCGCTTTTACTGACAACGTCCCCGCTTTTACTGACAACGTCCTCGCTAAAAGAGACAAAATGGCAGCCATGAGCAACATCCCTCTCCGAAACGACCGCCTCCTGCCTGCCGACGGAACGGTATCTGTTGTTCAATAAATTTAGTCGTTGTGCTTCTGCCGAGTCACGCAAAACGACTAATTTATGGACTCATTTTGGAGAATCGAAAAGAATGATGACCTTTGTGCCGCTATTTCGTTTATTTTCCACAACTTATTAAAAACAGACAGTCATGAGAGAATTTAATACAGCCGGTCCCTGCAACAGCACAGACCATTACATGATCGACGCCGCCACACGCCTGCAGGGTGTGGAGCAATTGATCGACAC
>JAIRTG010000148.1 GCA_031255055.1 Prevotellaceae bacterium | reverse complement strand
CTAATCACTAATCACTAATCACTATAAACGCTGTCTTACGGGGCGTTGCGGGGCAGCGCCCCGCAGAGGGGGTAGCGGAAGACCGCGCAGCGGGCTGAAGCGAGGGGGAGACTTCCCCCCCCTAATATTCTTTCTCTTTCTCTTTCTCTCTTTTCAAGAAAAAGGTCTGCGATTATTCCAGCATTAAATTCATAACCGGATGATGTTCGGCGAAATTGCTCGACAGGTCTTCGGGTAACTCTCGTAAGCGATGGCCGAATATCAAACGACATAACAGACTTATTTCTACGTTGAAAAACAGTTCGGATAAGGATTGATCGCCCGATAGTCTGCCGTCGGAAAAGGTCGCTCTGCCGGCCGAAATGTTGCAGAAAGTATTATTCGAGGTGATTTGATTGTCGGTGATTGCTAACCCGACCGATTTGTCGGGATGATTGACGGCATAATAGGTCAGCAAAGTTTTGGCGTCGATAATCCGGGCCATGCCCGATAGATTTGTTTTGGGGGGGTAATCATATAATGCCGCTTCTTGGGCGATGACCGAAAAATCTTCTTTTGTTTTTTGTATGCAAAAATCGTTGTTCCGATAGGTTCTCTCCAATAATGCGTATGCCGAGTCAATGTCGCCGCCCGTATCATCCAGCCATTTTTTCAGAGGAATTGCGCGATTATCGGCGTCAAAAACTTGGGCGTAACCGTGTCGGGCGTAATAGCGATAGAGCCACGTTTCGGCGGGAATCAGCGTCGAAATCGGGATACGGCGACGTTGCATTGTCGCAAATGACGCGGTGAGCAACTTGCCCATCAAACCTTTGCCGCGATGAGCCGGAAGCGTACATGCTCCCGAAATGTAGGCGACAGGCAGTTCTACGCCGCAAAAAGTGAAGAGGTAGGGCAGCATTTGTAATGAAGCAATCGCACGGTTGTTTTCAAGATAAATCAGCGTGTTTTCTTCCTTGTATTTTTCTGCAAAATACAAGTCAATGAAATCATCGCGGTCGTCGAAACAGATTTTCCACATCCGGCGTACTTGAGGAGTGGTTTGCTTATCGGCAAGTTGAATCATAACAGGTCAAATTCAGGGCGAGGGAAACGGGCTTATTTTTCGCTTTTCAACCACAACGTTTTTTCCTGTAGCAGAATTTCCGGCTGATAGGACAGTTTGGCTTTCCGCAGGTTTTCTAGTCCCATATCTTCTTCGCGGTTGATATAGGTATAATCCTGTGCTTCGTGTTCGGCGAATTGTTGATTGATAATCGCGTATGCGCCGTTGATGTCGCTGAAGGCTTTTTCAACGTGTACCACAAAGGTATCATCCGTCAGTTTCTCGCCGAGTGTGAAGGCTATCATTCTCCCGTTGACGCAGATTGCCCCGCCTTTCAGTTCCAATGTATGGAAATTATCGAGCATTTTCCTTGTGGCGACATAGTCGTAACGCAGTGATTTTTCGGCTTTCTCTACGTTCAAATTTTCCCATTCGTCCAGCAGATCGACGCATCCGTCCAATTCTTCGCGCGTCGACAGCGGAAAATAATACCAGTTCGGATTGTCTGCCTTGAAGCGGTTGATGTGATTCCGTTTGTTCTGGAGTTTTTTGCCTTTGAGACGGATTAGTTTTTCGCTCGAATAAATGTATTCATCATTATCGCGGTCGTGTTCCCAGACAAAAATATCGGGCATTGCTTTCTCTATCGCGTTCCACATTTCGGGTGCGACGCCTTTGATGACTAATCGATTGCCGTTTTCTTTCGCATCGTCTATTATCAATTTCAATGCTTTGTCTAACGGCATTTTGCCTATCGGCATTCCGTAGCAATAGGTACTCACCGGATCGGCATAACGCAAAAAAAGCGTTTGCTGAACGACGGCAAAACTGCTTTTAAATCGTGCTTTCCAGGCATACATGTTGGTAAAGCAATAGTCGCAAGTGCGAAATGTGGTGTGTGCCAAACAAGTGTCAATCTCTTTTTTATCCGAAAGTTCTACTGATTTAAATTGCATCATAATTCGACCGAATTAATATAAAATGAGTGTCTGTCTAATTTTCTTCAAATATATTACTTTGCTGTTCTTTTGCAAAAGTTATTGCCGATTTTTATACAAATAAACGTACTTTTGCCCTTTTAAAGAACAATTTATGTACGAACTCATTACGGTACTCGGCCCTACCGCGTCGGGAAAAACATCTTTGGCCACCGCTTTGGCGGATGAACTGGATGCGGAAATTATCAGCGCCGATTCACGGCAGGTGTATAAAGGGATGGACATCGGGACGGGAAAAGATGTGGCCGATTATGTTGTTGAAGGCCGACAAGTGCCCTATCATCTGATTGATATATGCGAGGCGGGCGAGAAGTATAATGTGTTCGAATACCAGCACGACTTTCACAGGGCGTATTCGGCAATAAGGTCGAAAGACCGTATCCCTGTTTTGTGCGGCGGGACGGGCATGTATATCGAATCGGTATTGAAAGGATATAAATTGTTGGCGGTACCCGAAAACAGTCGGCTGCGTGAGGAGCTGAAAGATAAATCGCTCAAAGAACTGACCGAAATGTTACAAGCCTATAAACCGCTGCACAATACAACCGATTCGGATTCGGCAAAACGCGCAATAAGAGCGATTGAGATTGAAGAATATACAAAGCGTCGGGCGGTCGATTATCACGAGTTCGCTCCGTTGAACAGCCTGATTATCGGTATGGATATCGGTCGCGAACAGCGTCGGCAGACGATAAGCGCACGTTTGAAATCGCGCCTGCGCGAAGGAATGATAGCCGAAGTACAGGCATTGCTCGATAACGATATTCCGCCCGAAAATCTGATTTATTACGGACTCGAATATAAATTTATCACCCTGTATCTGATTGGCGAAATGTCGTATAACGAAATGTACGATCGACTCGAGACAGCCATTCATCGGTTTGCCAAGCGACAAATGACCTGGTTTCGGGGTATGGAAAGAAGAGGATTCCGGATTCACTGGCTCGATTGTAACCTGTCGGCAAAAGACAAAATCGAAATCATCAAACAGTTATTTTTCATCGGAAAATAGAGAAAGAAATTTAGGGGGGAAGTCTCCCCCTAATTCTCTTTCTCTTTCTTGAAGTGAATATCGCGCAAGAGTAAAATAAAAATCATACATTTGCAAAAAATCAAAAAAATAGCTATATGATACAGTCGATGACAGGCTACGGAAAAGCCGTATGTGAATATAATAATAGAAAAATAGTCGTTGAAATTAAATCGCTAAACGGTAAACAGGTCGATATTTTTACCCGCGTTTCGTCTTTGTATCGCGAGAAAGATATCGAAATACGAAATCTGCTGTCGCAGGAACTTGAACGCGGAAAA
>JAIRTG010000237.1 GCA_031255055.1 Prevotellaceae bacterium | reverse complement strand
GGGGGTAGCGGAAGACCGCCTACGGCGGGCTGAAGCGAGGGGGAGACTTCCCCCACCTAATATTCTTTCTCTTTCTTCAAGGAAGACGCCTACAGCGGACTGTAGCGAGGGTGAGACTTCCCCCCCGTCCTTATCCTCTTCTTGTTCCGTCGGATTAGAACGGATAGCCGATGGCTAAATGGAATGCAAAGTCGTTCCGGTTTAATTTTGTGCGCCACTGGTCTCGGCGGGGCAGAACGGGGTCATATAATCTTACGCCCATGTCGAGCCGCGCAATGAAAAAAGAAAAGTCGAAGCGCAAACCAATGCCATAGGATACGGCTATCTGATCAAGAAAACTGTCGAACTTGAATGCTCCGTTGGGCTGTGTTTCGTACTCTTTTATCGTCCAGACATTTCCCGCATCTAAAAATACGGCGCCTTCGAGCAACCAAAACATTTTGCCTCTGTATTCAAGATTTAGATTTAATTTGATGTCGCCTGTCTGGTTGTAGTCGCGCCTGTTGTCAAAAGCGCCGTTGCGGTATACACCGGGTCCTAATTTGCTCTCGCTCCAACCACGCACGCTGTTTGCACCCCCACTGAAAAACCGCCTCTCATAGGGAATGACATCCGCATTTCCGTAAGGAATGGCAAGCCCTACGCCAAAGTGGTAAACAAAACGATTGTTGGCGTCCATAATCTGCTGATATGAAACGTCGTAGTCCGCTTTTACGTATTGCGCATATCGAATATTCAACGGACGAAAAGAACCGTCGTCGCTCTTCGGCGCATCAAAAATATTGCTCAGGGCATGAATCAAATTCCCTGCGGTTTCGATGCCGTATCTCATTGTTGTGTAGTTTTTTAACGGCCGGTTCGGATTGAATGTGTTGTATGTCCCAAAGTAACCGATGCGCATTATAAAATGGTTTTCGTAGTTGTATGGGTTGAAAACAGGCCGCGCAGGATTTAAAAATTCTTTCCGAAAGTCGTCCGAAATGTCTTTGAAATAGACGTAGCTCAAGTCGAACAGTTCAAAGCTGTGCCGGAATCTTGTGTCGTTCCATGAGTATTTCATCCCTGTTCCGAGGTTGATCGAGGTAAACTCGCGGGGACGCTCCTGGTAGTTGTACAACGCTGTGTATTCCGTATTGGCGCGAATCCTTTTCTTGGTGTTGTAGCCGATAAAAGGCATCATGAATTTGGGGAATTTCAATCCTGCCTGTCCCCCAATCTCTTTTGCCCATATATCCGACTGCCACTCAAAAGCGACTCGTCCCTGTAATGACAGGGTTTCTGCGCCTTTGAAAATGTTGCGATGTGTCAAATTGAGCCGGCCTGCCCCACCCCAGTAACCGTCGGTGTATGTCGCTTCCAATTCTGAGGAGAGGGCAATTTCTTTCGCAGGAGAAACCAGAATGTAGCAGTCGAGCAGACTGTCACGCACTTCCCTGAAATTGATGTTGACGTACCTGATTATGTTCAATCCATTTAGTGATGAATAGGTCCGATCGACCGCCAAATCGCTGTAAACGGTGTTAGGTATAATCTGCGTATTTTGAGCAAGCGCCTCTAATTTAATGACTTGTTTTTCGCCCGATAATAAAATATAATCTCTGTATTTCAACGTATCCAGGCGTTCTATGGCATTGAGATCGCTTTCCGGAACATTGGGCAGGATGTAGAAAATAACATTCCTCACATTGTAGTGCGTAAATGCTTTGTCATAAATGGAGTCGACGTTCAGTGTTTCGTGCAGATTGACACGGACATTCACCTGTTTGGTATTTAAGGCCGTGTCTGCACGGTAAATGAGAAATTCTTTGCTGAAATTATAGTAGCCGTTTTGCCTGAACATTTTTGCAATCCGCTCTCTTTCCGAATTGAATAGATCGACGTTGAACAGCATGTTTTCTTTGATCAACGAGTTTGTTGTGTCATTTGCAATTGATGTGAGCAGTGAGTCTTTTAGGTCAACATGGTAGTTTTTTAGGCGATAGGGTTCGTTTGAGGTAATGAAATAATTGACGCGCACTTTCTTATTTTCTTTGTTGACAACGTTTTCAACTTTTGCGTGCATATAGCCTTTATTGATAAGCGCCAATTGAATCTGCTGTGTTGATATTGCGGTCAGAGATTCGTCGAAAAGAACAGGCTCCTCTCCTACTCTCCTCAACATCCGGTTTATCCATTTTGAAGAGTCGTTCCCCGACAGGTTGTAAATGCCTAATTCAAAACGCCAAATGCCAAACATGCCGGAATTGGGTCGTTGTCGTAAATAGGATCTTAGTTCCGGCTTGTCGATGTTTTTATTGTCGGTCTTGATGCGTACTTTATCGAGTAGGTATTCGTTTTCGGGCACGTATCTGGTTATATTGCACGCCGAAAAAAATATGAGCAAAAAACAAAAGGGAATAAGCCTGAATTTCATTTACTAAGAGGTTGATTATAAAATACAAATATACATTATTGAAATCTTAATTCTTTTCTTTGTTTTATAATTTTCCCAAAAGTCCGATGAAGGGTTCGCCAACAAAAAACCGCAGATGAAAATCATCTACGGTTTTTCTATCTTGATGCTTGATCCGATCAATATGAACCTCGCGAAGTTGCAATGTAGTTAATCCTTAATGCGTAAGCTCTCCGTAAAGATTGTTTCACGTCTTGAATCACACCCATTCTCGTTTCCTGGTCGGCGCGAATGGCAATAGTCATCAAGCCCTGATCTTCTTCTTTCATCGCGCTTCGTTCCATTACAATAAATTCTTCTATTTGTGCAATGTCTGCAAAAGCGTCGTTTAGTTGAATACGAGTTTCACTACCAAATTGTTTTTGATTTTCAACATTTGGTTTTCCGATGTAAACGTAGCGCAATAAACTCTTGTTCTCTATTTTCTGAACTTCAGATGCAGAAGGCGGACGTATTATTACTTTATAGTCCACTTCTTTCATGGTTGTTGTGGCCATGAAGAAGAAAATTAACATAAAGATGATGTCCGGAAGAGAAGTGGTTGCTAAAGCGGGAGTTTCTCTTTGTTTGTCTCTCCTAATCTTAGCCATTGTTGTTCCCTCCATAATTTTTTGGCTCAGCTTCCGATATTTTTTGAGGATAGACTTTCTGAATGCTTTTTTGCAGTTCCTCATCTAACTCGGAAAAACTTTTACCGAATTTATCCATCGCAAGTTCGTTTCTCAACTCATTATACGCGGCAACTAATTCATTTTGTACATCAATATAGACTTTGTATTGCGTGTCAACGTCGTTCATTACCGAAATAACGTGGTTTTTAGTAAATGCAATAGGGCCTAAATCCGGAAAATCTTCTGTGAAAAGTTCGGGAAGATGTGCATCTCCACGTTCATTTTTGATAAATTCTTTTGCTTTATTTTTAAGTTGAGTGATCTCCATTAGTTCTCCCTGTACCATCAATTGATTTAAACTGTTGATACGGACAACGAATATATCACGTTGTTTAATATCAATTTCTTCCGGTTTAAAATCGGGAGGCAACGGCTCGGGCAGGCGGCGTGCCAAACCCGTGGTTGTCTCCATTGATGTTGCGACAAGGAAGAAAATAAGGAGCAAGAAAGAAATGTCAGCCATCGAACTGGCATTAATTTCCGATACTTTTCTTTTTGCCATGATACCTTATTTTATTTGTTTTTATTATACAATCACGTTCCTGTCTATCTGAAAAATATCAGATAATTACTTCAATGCTACATAAATGCGACTGCCGAGAATCGTTACAGCCAAACCTGCAAGCAAGATATAAATACTGTAGATAAACATGTCGGAAAGTTGTGCCCAAAAACCTTCGTTTTGAGTGCCTTCGTAACCTATGATAGAGATTCTTTCATCTGTACCAAGGCTCCAAGCTATAATAAAAACCAATACGAATATTACTAATGGAATGATTGTTTTTAATGCCGACTTGGGATTGGTCGCTACTTTTTTCGCAAATTTCCAAATCGCAAAAAACAACGTTACAACAACAGCGGCAATCAGAAGGATATAAGTCCAATAAAGCAAAGGATTGGTTGCTACCGGAATTGTAAATTCTTCCGCTCCAACCGTCAACCTGCCCTGCTCTATTCCTCCTAAATACATCCAAAGCACTAACACTACGGATATTATTATCAGAACAAGAGCTAATATATTTGTTATTTTTACTAATGTATCTTTCATAACTTTTTTTTACATTTAAAATCAGTGCGCTACTATTTACTGTTTTTCTCTACAATGATGTCCATCAATGAAATTGAGGCATCTTCCATATCATTGGTCAAACCTTCAACCAATGTTAAGATGTAGTTAAAGAAAACTTGTAAAATCATAGCTGTGATCAAACCGAAGATTGTTGTCAAAAGCGCTACTTTAATACCACCTGCAACAACGGTTGCCGACATCTCACCTACTTGTTGGATTTTGTCAAATGCCTGAACCATACCGATTACAGT
>JAIRTG010000114.1 GCA_031255055.1 Prevotellaceae bacterium | reverse complement strand
TTGAAATCAGTCATCACTCAACAAATCGGGGCGGAGCAGTTTTGTACGCGCTATGGATTGTTGGTGTAGCCATTCCTCTATTTTTGCCTGATGTCCCGACAGTAATATGTCGGGTACTTTCCAGCCCTTGTAGTCCGACGGGCGCGTGTAGACGGGAGGGGCCAGCAGATTGTCCTGAAAAGAGTCGGACAGCGCTGAAGTCTCGTCGCCGATGGCGCCCGGAATAAGGCGTACAATGGCGTCGGTGATGATTGACGCGGGTAGTTCGCCGCCCGTCAGTACAAAATCGCCTACCGAAATTTCCGTCGTAATCAAATGTTCCCTTATCCGCTGGTCGATTCCTTTGTAGTGTCCGCAGAGAATGATCATGTTGTTGAGTAACGAATAACGGTTGGCGGTTTTTTGCGTAAACTTTTCTCCGTCGGGCGAGGTGTAAATGATTTCATCGTAGTTCCGTTCGCTTTTCAATTGTGTGATCAGCCTGTCGACAGGCTCGATTTGTAGCACCATACCGGCGTTGAAGCCGAAGGCGTAATCGTCGATCCGCCGGTGTCGATCGGTCGAATAATCCCTGATATTATATACATGAATATCGATAATCCCTTTGTCTTTCGCCCGCTTGATGATGGAATGATTCAGAGGACTGTCTAATAATTCGGGTACGGCGGAAATTATATCAATACGCATTTGTTTCGATTTTTTCTTTGTGTTTGTCGGCCAAAGTATACATTACGATGAGTGGTTACTCTGCTGTTTTTTTGTTTTTTCTTTCGGTCGAAATGTAGACGTACATCACCGGAATGACAAAGAGCGTAAAAAGGGTGGATATCAACATGCCGCCGATGACGGAAATTCCCATGGCGATTCTGCCGTTTGCGCCTTCGGCGGATGCCAACGCTAAGGGTATCAGTCCGAGAATGGTGGAGAGACTGGTCATCAAAATGGGGCGGAAACGTTGTACCGCCGCTGTACGGACTGCTTCCAGTTTGGATAGTCCGTCGTCTTGCCGCTGGTTTGCAAATTCTACAATGAGAATACCGTTTTTCGCTACAAGGCCGATAAGCATAATGATACCGATTTGGCTGTAAATGTTCATGGTGACGTCAAAGGCGTACATGAAGATAAACGCCCCCGCAACGGCCAGCGGAACGGTAAACATGATAACAAACGGGTCTTTGAAACTTTCAAATTGTGCCGCCAGAATCAGCACGATTAGCGTCAGTGCAAGTCCGAAGGCGAAGAAAAGGCTCGAGGAACTTTCGCGAAATTCTTTCGATTCGCCTGTCAGCGCTGTTCTGAATGTTTCGTCGAGCGCTTCTTCGGCAATTTCGTCCATTCGTTCCAGGCCGTCGCCGATTGTATACCCGGGCGCAAGTCCGGCTGAAACCGTCGCCGACGTAAACCTGTCGTAGCGGTACAGTTGAGGCGGCGCGACGTCTTCACGCAGACGAACCAGATTGTCTAACTGAATCATTTCTCCTTTGGCATTTTTTACGTAAATGGTACGCAAATCAAGCGGCGTGTTGCGCTGCTGACGGTTTATCTCGCCTAAAATCTGGTATTGTTTCCCGTTCATATAAAAATAGCCCATCCGTTGTCCGCTCAGTGCATATTGCAGTGTCTGTCCGATGTCTCTTGTGCTCACTCCGAGCAGGGCTGCTTTGTCTCGGTCGATGATGACACGTGTTTCGGGTTTTGTAAATTTCAGATTGACGTCGGCCATTTGAAATTGAGGGCTGGCGTTCACTTTGTCCATAAAAACGGGGATGTATTCTTCGAGCTTGTTGATGTTCGGAGCCTGGAGCACATATTGTACGGGCATACCGCCGCGTCCTCCAAACGTTGATTGCTGTTGTACAAACGAACGTGCTTCGGTCTCGCCCCTCACCGCGTTCGACAATTCGGCTGCGATTTCCATCTGACTCCTTTTTCTTTCTCTAATGTCGGGAAGCAGTATCCTTACATTGCTCCAGTTCGACCGCACCATTGCGATAATGGCTTCTCTTTCGTCTACGACCGAGTCGGCGATGTGCGCTATTTTGTCGTTATAGTCGCGGATGTATTCAAAAGTGGCTCCTTCGGGTGCGGTAGCCCGTATGATTACTTGCGAACGGTCTTCCAGAGGCGCCATTTCCGACGGAATAACGCCTGTCAGCACAACGACAAGTACCAGTGTAAGCCCGATTATCGGGATGACGATGTATTTGTGAGACAGGAAAAAGTCGAGACCTGTTTTATATATCCTGTTCAGGAAGACAAAGAACGGTTCGGTTTTCCGGTAGAGCCAATTTTGTTGTTCACGTTTTTTCAGCAGTTTGGTCGAGAGCATCGGAGTGAAGGTGAGCGCCGCAAACGATGAGATGATGACGGCGCCCGAAATAACGATGCTGAACTCGCGGAACAAACGGCCTGTCATTCCCTCCATAAACACTATCGGGAAAAAGACGGCTACAAGCGTGATGGTTGTCGATACGACTGCGAAGAATATTTCTTTTGAGCCTTCTATGCCTGCTTTCAGGGGCGTCATGCCGTTTTCTATTTTTTGATAAATGTTTTCGACCACAACAATAGCGTCGTCCACGACAAGTCCCACGGCCAACACCACAGCCAACATCGAGAGTACGTTGATGGAGAATCCCGAAGCATACATAATGAAAAATGTGCCGACCAGCGAAATCGGGATAACCACAACGGGAATAAGCGTAACGCGCCAGTCGCGTAAGAACAGGAATATGATCAACGCAACGACAACGAAAGCGATAAAAATTGTTTCCTGTACTTCGTAAATGGATGCCCTTACAAATCGGGTATTGTCGAACGCTATCTCGAGAAGGACGTCATCCGGAAGGTCTTTTTGCATTTGTGCGAGTCGGACAGCGGTTTCGTTCGATATTTCAATTTGATTCGCGCCGGGTTGCGGAATCAGCACAACGCTCACAATCGGCAGGCCGTTGCGGCGTGTGATATTTTTTCTGTCTTCCGCTTCCAGCGATGCGGTTCCGATATCGCTGAATCTGATGATGCGGTAGTTGTCTTCTTTTATCACCAGATTATTGAACTCTTCGGGTGTCTCCATCAGTCCGAGCGTACGGATGCTTAGTTCTATATGGTCGCCTTCGATGCTTCCCGACGGCAGTTCCACATTTTCGCGGTCAATTGCGTTTTTGACGTCAATTGGTGTTACGCCGTAGGCCGCCATTTTCACGGGGTCGAGCCACAAACGCATCGAATAACGGTGTTCTCCCCATATCTCGACGCCGCTCACATTGGGTATTGTCTGCAAGCGTTCTTTTACGGTCAGGTCGGCAATTTCGCTCAGTTCCAACAGTGTCCGTTGGGCGCTCATAATTGTAATCTGGATAATCGGCGATGCGTCGGCGTCGGCTTTCGTCACTGTCGGCGGGTCGACATCTCGCGGCAGGTAGCGTTGTGCACGGGAAACTTTATCGCGTACGTCGTTTGCCGCCGTTTCCATGTCCACGCTTAGTTCGAACTCGACCGTGATTCTTGATGAACCCTGACTGCTGCTACTCGTGAGCGAACGAATACCCGGAATACCATTGATATTCTGTTCCAACGGTTCGGTGATTTGTTTTTCGATCACTTCGGCATTTGCGCCCGGGTAGGATGTCGAAACGGTTATTATCGGATTATCTACGTTCGGATATTCGCGTACCCCCAGGTACGAATAACCGATTATTCCCATTAAAAGAATGATGAGGACAAGCACCGTTGACAGTACGGGACGTTTGATGCTGAGTTCTGATAAATTCATGTCGGTGAAGTTCTAATTTTCGCAAAAATAATTTATTTGGTGTGACAAGATTTATTTACAAGTTGTTTTTAACAATCTATAAAAGAGTTTGAGGTACAGCCGTCGTCGTTGATCTTTCACAAATGTCGGCACAATTTACCGCATGTCTGATTTAGTTTTCGTATTTTTGCGGGAGTAGGGTAGGAGAGAGGGCAGGAGCGGGGCCTGATTTTAGACCCGTAATCAATTAACTTTAAAACTTTAAAACTTCAAATCCGAAAACATGTTGATTTTACTTTACTACACATACATCATCGTTATAGCGTTGCCGATACTGATAGTAGCCACCATCCTGGCGGCCGTATTCACCATCATATTATCCCCAGTCTTTCCCAACAAGCAATTTTCGTACTATCCGGCGCGTTGGTGGGGGAGACTATTCTGTCACATCTGTCTGATAAGGGTAGCGATTGAAGGACTGGAAAACATCGTAAAAAACCGGTCGTACATCATCACCTGCAACCACCAGAGCATCTTCGACGTCTTTGTCGTCTACGGTTGGTTACCCTCCGTTTTCAAATGGATGATGAAAGCCGATTTGAGGAAAATCCCACTGGTAGGAAAAGCCTGTGAGGTTGCGGGACACATTTTCATCAGCCGCGAGAGCCGCAAAGCAACCGTAACAAGTCTCGAAAAGGCATACCGGCAACTGCAAAACGGCATATCCGTCGTCATTTTTCCCGAAGGAACCCGCACACACACCGGTCGGATGGGCGCCTTTAAACGTGGGGCATTTCTGCTTGCCACCGAGTTGAAACTGCCCGTACTGCCGATAACACTATCCGGTTCATTCGAGCGCCTGCCTCGCAACACCCTCAAGCTAAGACCCGGGAAGATCAACATGCACATTCATCCGGCCATCGAAGTCGAGCCATTTTTGCCCGACAAAACAAAAGAATTTGCCCAATACACCCACGACGTCATCCGGCGCAAGCTACATTTGGAAAACACCACCACAACATAACAGCCCATGAAGCGAAGAAACACACAACTTTTACGAGAAGTCCTCCTACAGGTACTTCGGGAGAATCGGCTCGACACAAAACTGGCCGAAAAGCATTTGATCGAAGCATGGCCGCTGGTACTGGGCAAGAGCGTAGAGCAATACACGCGGAGTCGGGAAATAAAAAACAACATTTTATATGTAAGCATATCATCGGCCGTTTTGAGGCACGATTTATTCCTATCGCGAGAAGAGATCAAAAACGCGCTCAACGCACATGTCGGCAGCGAAGTGATAAAAGACATTATATTTCGATAACCCCTCCCCCGATGGACTATAAAAAGCTATTATCCCATCCCCTGTCCAAATCATCGGTAGACACAATCGTAGAAAACGTGCTACACAATCCCGACGATTTCCCTGCGCTCACCCGTTTACTCTTCGCCGACGACAACTCCACCTCCCGACGCGCACTTTGGGCGTGCGAAAAAATCGCGAAGCGCAAGAGCGACCGGTTTTCGGCAAACGACATCCGGCGGGTCGAACAACTATGTCTGACAACAACCGACGCCGGCAAAAAACGTCTCGGCATCTCATTACTCCTACATTTACCCCTTTCCGAGCCGCTCAATGTCGAATTAATAAACCATTGTTTTGAATGGATGCTCTCACCTCGCTGGCCCTCCGGCCTACAATCGATCGCCATGAAATACCTGTCCGAAGTCTGCACAAAAGAGCCCGGACTGACACAGGAACTGACCGCCTATCTCGAAAACGCACATCCATCCGACTATTATCCCGCCTTTATCGTCGCCCGCAGAAACACGCTGAAAGCGCTAAAAAAGAACAGTCGATAGAAAGATCCGTTGTCCGACGGCGCAACTGCTACCGGCAGCGCCTTAAAGAGAAAGAATAATTAGGGGGGGGAAGTCTCCCCCTCGCTACAGCCGCCTACGGCGTCTTTCGCTACCCCCTCTGCGGGGCTCTGCCCCGCAACGCCCCGTAAGACAGTGATAAGTGATGAGTGTTTAGCGATTAATGATTAATTGTTAAACATGGAGAACTTACAAATTAATCCTTAAC